>JBLHLE010000140.1:0-10301 GCA_047620805.1 Pirellulaceae bacterium | reverse complement strand
GACATTGATGTCGGTTCTTTATTACCTAAACATCATACAGCCAGTTGTGCGGGCGATGGCTTGGGTCATGCAGAAAAGTTTGGGGATTTCTGGCGCCGAAAGTTTGGCTGCCGCTGCAAACGTTTTTGTCGGGCAAACGGAAGCGCCACTGGTCGTCAAGCCGTATATCAGTCGCATGACGATGTCGGAATTGAACGCGATGATGGTCGGTGGCTTCGCTACGATCACCGGCGGCTTGCTGGCTGTGTACCGAGGGTTCGGGATTCCTGCCGGACACCTGTTTGCAGCTTCGGTAATCTCGGCACCGGCAGCGTTGTTGATCGCCAAGGTCATGCTGCCGGAGAGCGAAACACCTGAGACGCTGGGGCGCGTTCCCGCCAAAGTTGAAAAGCGGGGAGCGAATGTAATCGAAGCCGCTGCGATCGGAGCATCCGACGGAGTGAAGTTGGCCATCAATGTCGCTGCAATGCTGATCGCTTTTCTGGCGATGATCGCGTTGCTCGACGCGTTACTCGGTGGTGTGGGCTCGCTGTTTGGATTTTCCGCCGAACAAGATCGATGGAGCTTGCGGGCGATACTGGGTGTCGTGTTTTATCCACTGGCATTCGCTATGGGCATTGAGTCGCGTGACTGTTGGGAGGCGGCGAAGCTGATCGGCCTCAAGACGACAGCCAACGAGTTCATCGCTTACCAAGAGTTGGGAAGGATGTTGAAGCCCGATTCGCCAGTTACTTTGGCGCCTCGAACGATCATTATTCTAACGTACGCCCTCGCGGGATTTTCGAATTTCGGTGCGATAGGAATTCAGATTGGCGGTATCGGCGGATTAGTGCCAGAACGTCAAACGGACTTGGCGAAACTTGGCCTGCGAGCAATGATCGGCGGTACACTGGCGTGCTGCATGACGGCTTGTATCGCGGGTGTCATCGTCAGCGACGTTAGTTTGGGGCGATTGCAGAGTCCACAACCGGCTAAAGACGAAGTCGATCTGTCACCAACAGTGTCTCCCAGTATCACGGCACCTCAAGCAAACACTTCCCGCAGTAGCGCTTCCCGCAACTGCTTCGACCAGTTAATTCAGTCTGTATCTTTCGGTGAGTCTGTATCTTTCGGTGAGTCTGTATCTTCCGGCGAGTCTGTATCTTTCGGCGAAAACGTAAAAGGCGCCGGGAACAATTCTGCAAGAGAAGCGTTTACCTGAGAGTTCATTTCGGTATCGATCAAGATCAGCGGCAAAGAGGGAGCGAATTCGGCGAGGGTTTGTCGGCAGGCACCGCACGGTACGACGCCGCCTTTGGATGCGATCGCCAGCTGCGAGAATGTCCGATGTCCAGCTGCGACTGCTGAGAACAGCGCCACTCGCTCTGCGCAGCAGGTGAGGCCATACGATGCATTCTCCACGTTACAACCTCGAAACACTTGACCGTCAACGGTCTGTATTGCGGCTCCAACTTGGAATGCCGAATAAGGTGCATACGCTTGTTGCTGCGCTTCAGTAGCATGTTGAATGAGTTCGGCTAGTGTCATGGAAGGTTGATTTCGCTGCTGAGTGTAGTGCGTCGTGAGGGTTTAATGTCGGGGCGGATCAGGTCATCCGATGCGATCGATGATGAGCGGATTGTCTGGAGGACGCAAGTCGCTGATTTGGATTGCTTCACGCACGGTTGCAATGTGTTGTTCTGGAGTCGAGTCGACGTAAATCGTGGCCAGCGAGTCGCCGGCGTCAATCTCGTCGCCGAGTCGCGCGTTTAGTTTGATGCCGACCGAGTGGTCAATGTGCTGGCCGACGAACTTTCTGCCACCCTTCATTTCGATAATGGCTAGTCCCAATGCCTCCGTGTCGATGGTGCCAATCACTCCCGTATCGATTGCCATGACTTCGTGGCTTGTGCCGGTGAGTAGCGGTTTAGTCAGGTCGCCACCTTGGGCGGAGACCATTTCACGAAACTTGTCGAGCGCTTCGCCCGATCGCAGCTTTTCTGAGATCATCTCGTGGGCGGCGGATAAGTCTGTTGCGATGTTGGTCATCACTAGCAGTTCTGCAGCCAAGGCTGTTGTGACTTGTGCGAGATCTTTTGGTCCGCGGTTTTCCAATGCATCCATTGATTCTATAACCTCAATAGCATTGCCAATCATTTTTCCCAGCGGTTGATTCATGTCGGTTATCAACGCGATGGTTGCCACGCCCATCTGTTGGCCTACATTGACCAAGGATCGGGCGAGCGCGGTGGCGTCTTGACGAGTCTTCATAAAGGCACCGTTGCCACATTTAACGTCGAGTACGAGGCAGTCGAGATTCTCGGCCAACTTCTTGCTCATGATGCTCGCGGTGATTAGTGGAATGGACGGCACCGTTCCAGTTACATCTCGCAGAGCGTACAGTTTGCGGTCGGCTGGCGCGATTTCGGCGGTTGCTCCCGAGATAACGCAGCCCACGCGATTGGTGGTTTCGATCAATTCTAGGGTACTAAGATTAGTTCGGAAGCCAGGGATCGCTTCGAGTTTGTCAAGCGTTCCGCCGGTGGGGCCCAAACCCCGGCCCGATATCATCGGCACTTTGAGTTCAAAACAGGCCAGAAGTGGTGCCAGAATCAGAGAGGTCTTGTCTCCAATGCCGCCAGTCGAATGCTTGTCTACCACTTGGCAGTCGTCATTCCAGTTCATCTTGACGCCAGACATTAGCATGTGTTTTGTGAGCGACGTGGTCTCGTCGGAATCCATCCCACGGCAAAACACCGCCATCGCGAAGGCCGACATTTGGTAGTCCCGGATATCGCCACAACTGTAGCCGGCAACAACGTAGGCGATATCTTCGTCGGTCAGTTTGTGGCCGTCTCTTTTTGCGGCGATGATTTGGGATACGTTCATGTGCCCGATTGTACGTCACGTCAGGAAACCTCCAAACGGCAATCGCGGCGATTACTTGGTGTGCGACCAATGGCAGTCTATAATGTCCCCAGCAAATGATGCTTCACACCACTTCGTTCACGCCAAACTATCCACTCCGAGAACTACAATGAGGAACTGAAGATGCGAAAGATTCTAAGTGCACTGCTCTGCGGTTTGTTAATAGCCGCGGTTGCCAATTCGGCTGCGGCCGTCGAACCGTTGCGAGTCTTGATGATTACCGGCGGCGGATACCATGACTACAATAAACAAAAAATCATCTTGTCCGATGGGATTAGCGCGCGAGCAAATGTCGTTTGGGAAATCGTACAGCAAGAGAATGTCGCGGCCGGCGTGTTGCCGAAGATCTACGAGAACGAAGATTGGGCAAAAGGCTACAACGTTATCCTGCACAACGAGTGTTATGCCCAGTACTCCAAGGAAGAAGTCATCGACCGAATCGTCAAGAGTCACGTCGACCATAAAGTCGGCATGGTCGCGATACACTGCGCGATGCACACGTTCCGAGATTCAAAGACAAAGGAGTGGGATAACTTGATTGGCGTCGAATCCCGTCGGCACGGAGCCAAGTTTCCTATCGTCGTTAAGAACCTCGCGCCCAAGCATCCGGTCATGAAGGCGTTTCCTGCCAACTGGACTAGCCCGCAAGGCGAGTTGTATCACACGACTCCCTTGGCAGAGACGAAGGTTCTTGGCGTAGGATACAAGATTGGCGAAGAACAGAAAACATCTCAAGCGTGCATTTGGGCCAGTGAATACAAAGGGGTCAGAACTTTGGGCGTGACCTTGGGACATCACAACGAAACGGTTAGCGAGAACGTCTACCTCGATTTGTTAGCACGCGCGGTTCTTTGGTCCTGTGACAAATTGAATGAAGACGGTACGCCGAAGGATGGCTATGGTCCACAAAAGTGATTTCAATTTTGAAATCGAAGTAAATTGAAACGGCGGCCACTTGGCCGCCGTTTTTTCTTTGAATAGTACCGGCGCGTGGCTGTCATTTTTTCCAGCATGCGTGGCGCGAACACTGTCCCGCCCGGAGCGTAGCTGAATGTGGGGTAAGCATCCTGCTTGCCATTCTGAAGGGTCGACTATCGCAAGTTGGAAGCTTACGCCACTTTCGACGGAGCGAAAGGCGACTATTACTTTAGACCCTTGAGAAAGTCGCCCAGTCCATCGTCGCTGGAGTCAATTTTCTTAGGCGACTCAATGACGGGCCTTGCTTCTTGCGGGACAGCCATGGGCGCTGGTTTTGCCACTGGTTGGGCAGCGGGAGTTTCAGCAAGAGGAATCGCTTCAGGTGGGGCAGCCGTCGGCGGATTAGGATTGCCTACTCCACGGAAGTTCTCGGTAACGCCAATGCGAGTGTCGCCCGCCGAATTCGCTTGTTCGTCACGTACCAGAAGCTCTTCGCCTTCGGCATCGATTAGTTCTTCATCGACGCCGGCTTCCAAGTCGTCAAAGAGGCCCGATTGGTCTGGTGTGAAATCGCTTTCGTCAACATCGATAGCGCTGGATTCGTCGAGTGTGATTGCGTTTTCTTCAAGGGGGATAGGTTCGACACTGAATCCAGCTGCCAGTTTGTCCTTCCAGCAATTGATCTCTTCATCGCTGAGACCGGCTGCTCGCTCGATTGTCATCGTGGCTTGGCAATTTATTTCGGGCACGAAGGCACTTACTTCCAGTCGTCCATTTGCGGCGTACTGAAAACGCACGACGACCCGCGATTTCGACGGCAGGCCAAGTGGCAAATCGGATACGATGCACTTGCCAATGTGTGTTGAGCTCTTGCCACTGGCATCGCCCCCTTCGACGACATTGACGACCACGTTGGTTTGGTTGTCGTGTCGGGTGACGAAGCTCCCTTTGCCCTTAGCTGGTAGTTTTGTATTGCGGGGAATGAGTGTTTGACGTCGCTGCATTCCGGTACTATGCTCGAATGCCAATACGCCAAGGTCGTGGGAATTTACGTTGTCAACGATGAACTCCGGCCGTTTTTTACTCGATCCTTCGGCCAAGAATCCGGCGTACAAGGCAGCGCCGTGTGCGACGGCTTCGTCGGGCGAAAGCGACCGGTCGACTTTCATTCCTGACTCTTTCTCTAATGCTTCCTGAACCATTGGCATACGAGTGGAACCGCCAACTAGTAAGATGCGAGTCACATCGCTCCATGAACTTTTCCCTTCCCGCAGCACTTTGTTGGTGGTGAAGATCGTTCGCTGCAGCAGGTCGGACGTGAGGCTTTCAAACTCCTCACGGGTGATCTTAATCCGCGACCGATGACCGCCATGCGCTAGATTGACCATGACTTCAGACCGAGACGTCAGAGATCTTTTGGCATCTTCTGCCTCTTGAATGAGGCTCTGCAATCCGCGTTCGTCGTCGCGGGGGTCGATGCTGTGTTGACTGTTAAAATGTTCCGCGAGGTGATCAACCAACCGGCGGTCAAAATCGATTCCCCCCAAATGCACGTCTCCGGCGGTTGCGTAGGCTGTGTAACGTAGTCCCTCGATTTCCATCAACGTGACATCAAAGGTGCCACCGCCGAGGTCGTAGACCAAAACGAGTTCCTGGTCATTGGATTCGCCAGATGAGGCGAGAAAGCCCTTCTGAACTCCGTAGGCAATCGCTGCCGCCGTTGGCTCATTGATGATGTCGAGGACTTCCAATCCAGCGATGCGGCCCGCATCCATCGTCGCTTTACGGCGTGGTTCGTTGAAGTACGCGGGAACCGTAATCACGCACTTGGTAAACGCGCCAACTTTGTGGGAGGCATCGTCGCAAAGCTTGCGAAGGATCAAGGCTTGAATCACCTCGGGGGGAAGTCGGATCCCTTTGATGGATTTGCTGTAACTGATTTTGCCAACGTCTCGCTTCACAAATCTGGCGATCAAGTCTGGTTCGAAAGGGGCGACTTTAACCGCCTCTTTTCCGACTACAATCTCGTCGGGGTGAAAATACACGACGCTGGGAGTGGTGAGATCGCCCTCCAAATTGAGAAGCGTTTGTGGCTTTCCGTCGGCGTCTAGCGTGCCAATCACAGAGTAAGTCGTTCCTAGATCAATACCGATAATCGGTTCATGTGCCATTCCAGCCGCCTCTTTGTCGCGCATTGATTGGCGCAATAGTATGTTTGCATCCGTTAGTGATGTACCCAGAATACACCACTCGAAAGAGTCGATCAAACTTGCGAAATAGTCGTTACTTGCGTCAAACTTTCCGCAATCGGCAAACCCATTCTGGCGGTGCCCCAATTGAAGAAATGCCCCTGTCCCTTCTAAACTAGCTAGTTCGTTTGAGTTTGTATCAAAATTTGGAGACAGAAATGGCAAAGAAGACCATTGCCGATGTGGATGTCGCGGGTAAAAAAGTCCTAATTCGAGTCGACTTTAATGTACCGTTAGACGACGACCAAAATGTAACTGACGACCGCCGGATCCGAATGGCTTTGCCGTCAATTAAATCTGTTTTGGATCGAGGCGGGAGTGTTATTTTGATGAGCCATCTGGGCCGGCCAAAAGGTGAGCCGAATCCGGAGTACAGTCTCAAGCCCGCTGCGGACGCGCTTGCGAAACTGCTAGGCCAAGAAGTGGCTTTCGCCACAGATACCATCGGCGACGACGCTTTGGCGAAGGTTGCAGCACTGAGCGATGGCGGAGTTGTCGTACTAGAGAATCTGAGATTCAACCCCGGCGAAAAGAGCGGCTGTAGTGAATTCGCCGCTGCATTAGCAGCTTTCGCCAATGTTTACGTCAACGACGCATTCGGTACCTGTCATCGAACCGACGCCTCGATGGTCGCTGTTCCGATGGCGATGGAAGGCAAGCCTCGCGTTAGCGGGTTTCTGGTCGCGAAAGAAATTGAGTATCTAAGCAATGTTATCGGGAACCCCGAGCGACCGTTTGTCGCCATTCTCGGTGGCGCGAAAGTCAGCGAGAAGATCGAAGTCATTCGCAATCTGCTGAACATCTGCGATAAAGTGCTCATTGGTGGCGCGATGGCCTACACTTTCGAGTTGGCAAAGGGCCGCAAAGTAGGTGACAGCCTCGTCGAAAAGGACAAAATCGATTTGGCGAAGGAGTTGATGGAAATCGCCGGCGACAAGCTCGAGTTACCGCTGGACACCCATTGCGGGGACGATTTCAGTGCCGATTGCAACAAGACTATCGTTGACGCCGGCGAGATTCCAGACGGATATGAAGGTCTCGATATCGGCCCGCGGACTGCCGAATCTTATGCTTCGGCAGCCAGGGAAGCCAAGACGATCGTCTGGAACGGGCCTATGGGTGTTTGTGAGATTCCGCCGTTCGACGCTGGTACTAAAGCTGTAGCGGACGCCATCGCGGAGGGGGACGGAGTTAGTATCATTGGTGGAGGTGATAGCGCAGCGGCGATTCAACAACTCGGATATGCCGACAAAGTTACTCACGTTAGCACGGGTGGAGGTGCCAGCTTGGCAATGTTGGAAGGCAAGAAGTTTGCAGCTGTGGAGTTACTAGACGAAGCGTAGCGGTTGCATTCTGGTTACAGCAAAAAAAAGGACGCCGCAGTTGCGGCGTCCTCTTTGTTTGAATTCAGATAATGTTTAGAAACCACCAGCACCAGGTCCGCCACCGACTCCGCCGCCGAAGCCTCCTCCAGCGCCTCCTCCAGCACCTCCACCGCCGCCGCCTTGTTGGCCGGAGACGATGTTAAACGTAGAGACGTCGCCGATGCCACTAAAGATCGGAAGACTTGGGATTGAGATTCGCACGTATCGTCGGTCAGCCGAGATAACAGCGGTTGCACCCAAGTTGGTACCTTCAGGAAGAACGGTGATTTGCGGTTGGAAACCAACAGCACCGCGTCCTCGGAAGCCGGGGATGAAGCGACCATCGCGAGCACCTTGTCGCCATTGTCGGGCAAAGTCACGAACAGCGGCCGAATCTTCGACTTGGTTGAGTTGTTGAGCAAGCACGGCTCGGTCGACTGCCAATCGCAGTTGAACGGCATTCTCTTGTTGAGCTTCAACTGCTTGAGCGATCATGTCGCCATCCTGCTGAGACTCGCGGCGACCTTCTTTCACGCCAAATGCTACCAGTGCACTCTTTTCGCCGACAGCCATTTGGCGACGGAATTGTTGTTGGTCGGGACCACCGTAGTTGAGGTAGACGTCGACAGTCACTTTGCCTGCCGTGACTTCTCCCCAAACTTTGCGAATCAAGACGCGGTAGTTACCGGTAAAGCCTTGAGCACAGGTGTAAACTTCGGAGTGACCATCGATTGTGTCGTCTTTGGCGGTGGAGAAGCCATCGCTGAGAAGAACGCCACCACCTAAGGACAGCGGATTTTGGAAGGAGCAAACCGAACCGGAAGGCTCTTCGATTATAAGATCGACATCTGCTTCACCGGTCCAGCTAACCTTGACAACGCAATCGCGAATCATGGTCTGTTTCAGTTCTTTGGCATATTCTTCCGCTTCGGAAGTACGTCCAGCGGCTTTCATTTCAGCGAGAATTGCAACGGCTTGTCGCCGGGCATTATCTTCGATGTGTTGGAATCGGCTGGGCCATGCTTGGCTCAGAATTCCTTTACACGCCCATTTAATTCCCTCTTCGTCGTTAAGCTGTTGTGCCGAATAGAGGCCCTGCAAATAGGGCTCTGGTCGGAACTTATTGATACTGGAGATTTCACGGTACAGTTTCAACGCTCGTTTGTCCAAACCAATGTGGCTCAGATAGGAAGCGGCAAACATGATCGCGTCGGGGTTGCTATTGAAGTCGACAACCGACATGACGACTCGTTCGATATCGGAATCGGGAGCGTCGTTCGCTTGCATCGCGATACCGAGTGCTTGGTACATCCACGGTTGTGGGTGTCCGTGATGAATCGCAGCTTGAATCAAGTCGATCGATTGTTGAAAACGTTCGGCAGCAGCCTCGTACTGCGGTGGGTCTCGTTGAGCGTAGTTGTTGCCCTCATTCATCAAACGTCGAGCGGTTTCGCGAACGCGAGCCATGTGCTCACGTTGTTGTTGGGTGTCGAGTTTGCGGTATTTGTTGTTGAAGTCCTTAAAGTAGATGTTCCATGCTTCGCGAGACGAAACGCCGGGATTTGCTGGCAATTCGATTCGCGTGACTTTTTTGGTTTCGACTTTCTTAGTTTCAACTTTGGGAGTTACGGGAGCAATCTTGAGTGCTGGAGCGGGACTTACGACTGTATCGTCGTTGCTCTTTTTAGCCGACAGTTTGAGGTCGTCTTCGACAGCGAAGAAACCGCCTTGACCGCCGCCACCGCCACCAAAGCCACCGCCTTGGCGACCGCCGCCCCCGCCGCCGAAGCCGCCACCACCACCACCACCGCCGAAGCCGCCACCACCACCGCCTTGACCGCCGCCATTGAGGCCGCCACCGAGCGGACTACCGCCAGAGGTAATTGGCAATACCAAGTCACCTACGGGATAAACCTTCGTGACTAGTTTGCTTTCAGCTTCTTCGGGAGTTGTGATCAGCAACACTTCGTCGCGAACGACGTAGGTCAATTCGAGGTCCTTGAGCATCAGTCGGAGTGCCGATCGCAAGGAAATTCCGCGAAGGTTCTTACTGGTCGAGGTATTCGGATCGATTCCGATAGCATCCAACGCCTTCGTGTCCAACTCGATTTGAATGTCGTGTTGGGTTTCGAGGAAGGTAATAACGTCGGAGAGCGGAGTTTCGATGAACTCAAAAATCGTCTCGTCGTCCAACGCTTCAAAGATGCGTTGCTCGGCACTACCACTGCGGGCCAAGTCGATCGAGGCGTACTTTTTACGTCGAAGTGTCAGCTCTTCCCAAACGTCCGGGTCGGGGTAAACGATCGGAGGTTCGTCGGGGAAGGGAATCAACGCTCGTTCGTTCTGACGGAACGCGTCGACAAAGTTACGGTGTCGTAGTCGACGAATGCTTTCCATTTCCAAGATGTTCAGTTGGAACTGAGAGGAAACGGTTGCAACACGCGTGTTTGGATTGAGTGGATCGAGTGCTTCAACTTCGGGAGCGACTTGGTTGGCCGCTTCGTTGTAGCGTCCTTCGTCCATCAGCGAGTTGAACTTGTCCATCAATGTTTTGATGCGTTCGGCTTTGCGAGCGACACCGGCGAGGATGCGAGATTCGTCAGCTGCAGCTGCCCGCTCTCGTTCGATTTCCGCTCGCTCTTCAGCTTGAACCAAAGCAACCGAGTTACCTTGTTTCAGTGCCGATTGGATCTTGCGTTTCAGTTGAGTAATCAACGAAGCACTGACGTCCGGAGTCGTGTCGACTTGTTGATTCAACACTTTCAAGTCTTGAATCGCGCCTTCGGCGTCGTTCGACATCCGGGTGCGGGAATCTTCGAGTCCAGATTCGACTTCAGCTGTCAGTTGGTTTTCGCGAACTTGA
>JBLHLE010000139.1:0-10382 GCA_047620805.1 Pirellulaceae bacterium | reverse complement strand
AAGACCACGATCACACCAACAATGAATACCAGCAAGCCGACCGCCGGTAGCAACAATCCGTAAAAGGGTCCCAACGCATTGAACATCCAGGCCACCAGAGACATCCGTGGCTCTGAGTCTTGTGCAAAAAGAAGGTGGGGCAAGATTGAATTCATATGTGGCCTCGACAGTTGAAACTGATCTGTGGAGCAGAACGGCGAACACTAATTCGCTGATTCGCTAATTCAAACCGGATCTTGGGAGTTTTCGATAGTTTTTTTCTTATTCTCGTTTAACTCGCAAATCATCTGCTGCCGGCGGGCATGTAAATCGCGTCGCCAAGCCAAGTGCTCATTCCAGTCGCCAAAAAGACTCGGAAGTCGAAAGACTGCCCAACCGAAGAAACCCGCCAAATATACGGCGATGATCCCGTAGAACAGTGCCGGTAGTTGCAGACGTTGGACCACGGCCAAGATCACTGCAACACCAGCGGTGAATATCAATATGCTGAGAATCCCGAATTGAAAACCAGACTTCTTGGCCACGTTATCCCTCACCCAACGAATTGAATAGCTCAAGTCTATCAAACTTGCAGTGGCCAATGCTAGTAAGAGAAGTGCCGAGAGCGCATAAAAAAAGCCGACACGGATTCCATATCCATGTCGGCCTCACGTAGCTGTGGGTCTTACGTGGTCTCGGCTATTTCCAACTCCTCTTCATGCAGATCCTCAAAGTACTTCTTGAGTCGCTCGCGAAGAGCTGTCCCGGTAAAGGGCTTTAGTACATATTCAGTCACACCGGCGTTAAGCGCGGCCAGTACTTTCTCCCTTTGTGTCGTCGAGGTGACCATTATGATGGGCACGAGCTTGTTGAGCAGCCGAATCTCTTTGACAACCTCCAAGCCATTCCGCTTTTCGATATCCCACTCGGTTACCACCAAGTCGAAATCGGCGTTCTGAAATGTCTTGATCGCTTGTTCCCCGTCGCACGCTTCCACGGTCGTCACAGGGACTTCATTATCAAAACCAACCGCGCGTACGGACCGCGCGATCACTTTTCTCATCGTTATGGAGTTGTCGGCAACAAGTACCTTCATCACTCCCAATCCTTCCTCTAAGCGTAAATCTCGCCACGAAACAGTGGTACGTCATCCAAAAGATAGTATGTGTACGGCTGGAGTCAAACTCATATCCGCATTGGTTTACGCCATCACGCAAAACAGCTCGAATCATGAATCCCGATTCACTGCTACTCTCCGCACATTCCGTCTGACCGAATCTGCGCAAACACGAATGTTCCACCCCAAAGTTGGATCGTGACGACTGCGCCGACTTTGGGACGGGAAACCGATAAAGACTTGGTAAACCTTGACGCTTCGTTAAACAATGCGGGCAGAGAACTCCGATTGAGGATTGTGACGTAAAAAAACAAACTTCAACACTCCCACAATCTCTTGGCACTTTGCAACGCGAGGGGCAACTCGATGAGTTCAACAATCAATCAACTACCGGAACGCGATTTAACACCCGTTTTCACCACCCAAGTCACCGAAATGGTCCAAATCGCGACCAGTTCGATATCGGCGATTTCCCAGCGACTTGGTAAAAAGGAGTCGATCCCAGTGGACTCGGTGATGCTGCTGCTCAACAAAGCTCTGCGAGCCATCCATCAAACCAAGACCATGGGAGTCGTGGTCGGACATGCGGAGATTCAGCTTGCCGCAGCCGACATGGAAAACTACCTCGATACGATTCTCGCCGAAGGAAAACCGATCGACCAGTTTATCGTCGACACGCTTCAACGAGGCATGTTAGAAGTTGAGCAATACGTGCGTTCGACGTCACAACAACAAAGAACGGACAACAGCGATAAACCGAAAACGAGTTTCGGCCGACTGTTGCAAGCATTCCGACAGCACACTCGCCAATTCATGCCGTAAGCGAGATGACTGCCGGTCTGCCAACGAACTAACGATTGACTTGAGAAAGGAATTGAATGTCAGCGACCTTGCATCACAGCACCGAACAGTCGACTGAGTCAAAGCAAAATTTCCGAGTTGACCTCGGAGAGCAACGACTCGTTCAGAACGGCGAGAAGCTTTCCCTCGTACTCGGATCATGTGTTGGGCTATGTTTGTGGGACTACGAAACGCAAACCGGCGCAGTGGCTCACATCATGCTGCCTTACAGCCAAGGACTGAACACCGCCCCGGAACGGTTTGCAGACAAAGCAGTCGGCTTATTGCTAGACCGATTCCGCCAACTCGACATACCATTGACCAGACTCGAAGCCAACTTAGTGGGGGGAGCTCGCTTGGCTGAATCTACAACTGGATTCGGAATTGGCCACGAAATCGTCGGAGTTGTCGCGGCCTTGCTGGAAGAAGAAAGCGTCGCAATTTCAAGCGATCGCACTGGTGGCAACTACGGATGCCGAGCCGAACTCGATTGCTCCACCGGCATACTCACCGTCGACTCGGTTATCGACCAAAGAGAAATCGCGTAACGCGGAATTCTTCTGGCACATGCCCGCCGCCAAGGACTCGCCGCCAAGGACTCGCCGCCAAGGACTCGCCGCCAAGGACTCGCCGCCAAGGGTCATCGGGAAGTGGCAAGCCTAAGTTAGCAGCTCTTTTTCCAATGCTTGGGTTATGGTCTGCTGAATTTTCCCCTTAAATGCCAATGCCGCGAAGGGCAGCTGACCATCGATCGTCGCTTTATCTTCCTCGACGGTCAACTTTCCGGAAATTTTGATGCCGTAAGTGGTGAGGCTGAAGTCGAGGATATTCTCGTTCCACGTCCCGTCCAAGTGGCTGACCATGTCCTTGTATCGTTCTTTCACTTTCTCCAGAAATGACTTAAGACGCGTCGTGGCCTCTTCTTTTCCCAACGGGTGGGTCACTTCCGTCTTAAACGCGGGCATGATCGATTCCTTTTGGTGTCGCGTGAAACGTTTTAAGCTCGAGAGCGGTATAATAACGAGCCAGAAATATAACAGATTCACGAACCCCCGACACCCTCAAACCAATTGACCCTTTCGCCAGGATTCCTCCGATGAAACACCGTGGCCTTCTATCAATGGCAGCACTACTTTCCGTGGCAATCGTCGGTGGAATTGTGGGTTGGGCGATGTGGAGCACTAGTCTTCCTCATCCCACCGCAGCAAGTCGCGAACAAATCATGCAATGGCTGGTGCTACGGGAACTGCCGGCTGAGCCAGAAGAAATCAGCGTCGCTTTAGTCGACCGCATCCAGGCTGAAATCGGGACGGGAATCGATACAGCGGGCAGCACCGAATTGAGCACGGCCTACAAGCAGCAGCTAAGTGCAAATATTGACCACCTGGAAGAAGTGTGGTTTCGCACGCGATGTCGCCAATACGAAGAACTCCCCCGAGACAACCGCCTGGCATTTATTATTGAACAGATCGACTTCTTGTTGCTGTGGTCGGAGTTGGATTCGGAGTTGCACAAGAACGAAGTGCCAGAACAACAACGATTCGAGTTCACTAAAGAGTTCTTCGATAATGTTGCTGCGTGGGTCGCAAACGCCGAAGGTCAGCCGGCGCAGCGTATGGAGCAGGGACTTCAAGATAGCGTGGTTGGTTGGCTTGCCGCATTCGATCTTTCGTCGGAGCCACCGGCAACTCAACTGGAACTTGCAAATCGAATCGTCGAACAACTCGACAGTGGATTGCAGCTAACCGACGTCCATTTCGATCTCAACGAACAGCACAATGTTCAACTACAACAAAACATCGAACTCCTGTTACAACAATGGACGTACGATTTGGCGGAGCGTTACGACGCCTTAGCACCACCTGGCCGCAAGCTGTTATTAGAAGAAAAGGTAACCAACATTACGCAGTGGAAGATCGGCTCGTTGCTGGCGGGAAATGCGGCGGCAGCAAAAGCGAAAAACAACCCTATGGCACTTCTTGCCAATGTCGAAAAGTGGGCGGCCACGGCTCCCAAGAGCAAACAGCTTAAAGTTCAGCGTCTCGTCAACGACGTCAAACAAGTGATGCTGTTTAAATTCCTGGGCGGCCTTCTTTCCCCAAAGTAGAGCAAGGGGAAGGCACAGTATTCGCCGAACGAAAATCACTGTTCGCCGAACGAAAATCACTGTTCGCCGAACGAAAATCACTATTCGCCGCGCTAAAATCACTCGCTACTTGCGATCTTACCGATTCCGCTAGGCCGGAGTCTCCTCTTGATCGTCGTAGGTACGTCGATCTCCGGGATGCCACAAGGGCAATCCAAGAGCAACTCGTTCCGCCAGAATATCGAGCTTCTCATCGGTGCCGGGAAGGGCGACCGTCGGCTCGTATGTTTCCTCTTCACTGTCGTCTGGCTCGTAGTCCCAGATCCCCATTTTGATCGCTTCAAGAACCGAATGTGGCACCGTCTCGCTCCTTAAGCAACAGCCTTGTCTATTCCGTTTAAATTCCGATGAGTTGAGGCGGATGTCTTATCAAAGGTGTCGCGTGTTGGTTGCGTCACGGATTCCTGCGACTCGCCAACCCCTCGGCCTCAAACTGCGTCATGGACAGACCGCAGTATTGGATTTTGCAGTCGCAAAAGTCAAGGAAAACCCAAAGTTTTTTTGAGACATAGAAAACTTTTAGCGAAAGTTTGACAGCGAGAGACGCGACGTTTAGGCTTCGGCGTTAATACAATCTAAATTGAATTGCTCAATTTGCTTGACGAGATCGCCAACAAGTTTCGCATCAATCCGCGCCGATCGATCCTCACCACACACGGCTCCCCGCACCGCGACGAAATCAGCCTGCAACTTCAGCGCTGCAGTGATTAAATCCCCCCGCAGTGATCCACCCAAGACGATCATCTGACCGCGGCTACGGCAGCGCTGAATTATGTCAACCAATTCCCGCGCCGTCAGCGCGTCAAAAAGGTGACTGCCATCCTTGCGATACGTATCGACCAACACCACGGGTGCTTGTTGTGTTTGTGTAAGTACTTCATCGGGATGCGGGGCGGCCGCATTCTTCCAATCGGCGTAGACAACCGAGACGGCTGAAACGTGCGGCGGCAGTCCGCTAACAAAGTCGTTCCACAGACGAAAAATGTCGAGGTTATCATCGCACTGTGCGAACCCACATTTGACGAATTGAATTCCGTCGAGAGCCCCCGGCGCGAAAAAACCTTCACCAACAGAACCTTCACCAACAGAACCTTGTTCGAAGGCCCTCGACAATTCCCGGAACTCGCCCAGCGCCACGCTCACAGGCACGGCGCCGTTTATCTCCGCAACAACTTCTTGCCAGACCGACGGATCGGCTGCGCCGAGTGAACCGAGAGCGGGTTCCTTGATATCGACCAAGTCCACGCCAGCGGCGGCGACAATCCGGGCTTCTTCTGCGTCCCGAACGCTAATGAGCAGCTTGTTCACTCTCAGCCTCCGTACTCTTGGCTTCTCTCTTTTGCTCTCGATGGACTTCGACAAGTCGCGAATTCAGACTGGACATTAATTCGGCCGTGATCGGTTCACTCCACGTCCCGCGAATGACAATGTAGCCATCGCACCACTGCCCCAATTGAGCGTTGACTTCGCGTTCGTGCCACTCTTTTGCTGCTTCGGCGAGTCGAACGACGATCGTCGAAGTTTCCGATGAACCTTTGTTGATTGCGGTCTGCTTCAAGAGGCTTGGACCCTGCCCAAGAAAAAAGCACTCGACGAATTCCGCTGGCACCCGGATGGAGTCGACGGGTTTCAAGTTAACGATAAGTTGTCCGTTCTCGTAAGCGAGTCGCGGTTGACGAATCAAGTAGAGCATGATCATCAAGACGATCGCGAGCGCGGCGGTGAACCCGCTGCAAAACACTCGCAGTCCGAAATAGAATCCAGTCCCAGACGATAAGACGGCGGCGATCGCGAACAGAAATGTGCTTGCGGCGACTAGTCCGAAGGCGAACCAAAGGACTCGTGTATTTGCGCGTACCCAGGTTTCCATGGTGAAATGCCATTTTGCGCGGAACGCATCGCGTTCGGCGAGGTTGAGATAGAAGTGGCGATTAGGTGCGGGCCACAAAGCCCGTAATGTCAGGCAACTGCATAGATTAACAGAGCGAGTCGGTGGCTGCCTGGGGCATATACGCCACCGATTTCTTGTGCTACTATGCAGCAGTTAAATGTATCACAATCTGTGGTTCCCGCCGACGGCTACTCTAGCTTCAATTCCATAAATCGGGCTGGCCCAATTGATCATACGGGCCTCAGTCGAATTAATCGCCCGTAGGTCTAACGCAAACCGAATTAAGCAAAGCGACCTAAGCAAATCGTGCAGTATCAAAACATCACTAGCCGCGAAAAGTTGGATGCGTTTTGCGACGAGTTGCGCGACGCCAAGACGATCGCCTTCGACACCGAATTCGTCGCCGAAGATACTTATCGCCCCGACCTGTGTTTGATTCAAGTTGCCAGCGAAGGCAAACTGGCTGTCATCGATACGTTGGCCTTTGACGAACATAATCGGTTTTGGGAAATGCTTGTTGAGGGCGACCACACCACGTTGGTCCATGCTGGACGCGAGGAACTCCGCTTCTGCCTTCACGCAGTCGGAAAAGGGCCCAAGAACCTTTTTGACGTTCAACTAGCGGCCGGCTTCATCGGCACAGAATACCCCGCATCGTATGGCAACCTGATCCATAAATTACTCGGCAAGACTCTTCCCAAAGGCGAGACTCGAACCAACTGGCGCAACCGGCCACTGTCGCCCCAACAAATTGAATACGCGTTACAGGACGTCGTCGATTTGGAGCTGCTTCAGACAAAATTGTGCCGACGCCTCGAGGAAGTCAATCGACTCGACTGGGTTGCAACAGAGATCGAGTCTTGGCAGCAGAACGTCGTGGAACAAGAGAATAGCGAACGCTGGCAACGTCTACCGGGACTGTCAGGTATGTCGAGCCGGAGTTTAGCAATCGCCCGAGAGCTGTGGCGTTGGCGCGACGGAGAAGCAGAGCGGCGAAACATGCCGGCAAAGCGAATACTGAGAGATGATTTGCTCACGGAGCTTTCAAAGCGTCAAAGCGCTGACATCCAGCGAATTCGTGCCGTTCGCGGGTTGGAGCATTCGCGACTACAACGTCACCTGGAGACAATTGCCGATCGCATCCAATCGGCCCTGGACTTGTCTGACGATGAGTGCCCCCGAACATTCCGCAGAGGACACGAACCACAATTCACGCTCTTGGGTCAGTTTCTCAACACGGCACTGGCAAGTATTTGCCGTCAACAAAAAGTTGCCCCAAGCCTAGTTGGTACAGTTCAAGACGTTCGCGAACTCGTCATGCACCATCTGGGTGTCGAACGACGCAATAGTTCTCCCCCGAACTTGATGATAGGCTGGCGAGCCGAGGTCGTTGGACGAGTGCTCGAAGATGTCATGACCGGAAGGTTGGCCATCCGGGTCGCAGATGCTGAATCCGACCACCCACTGACGTTCCAAGAAGTTGAATCACAAGCGTCGACCGATTAATGTTGCCTCACAGGCGACGACAATTTTCGCTTATCAGTCAGCAACAACAGAGCTATGCTTTCTCTCCGCCAACATACGCTGTGTCACAGCTCGAAACGCGTGAGGCTCTCACGCTTATTCCATGCCATTGCGTTATTGCTAGTTGGCGCTCCGACTCATTTGATTCTTGCCGCAGATGAGCCGCTTCCGCTTCCGGAGTCTCACTCTGTGGTGCCGCAACTTTATGCAACGGGCTTCGAATTTGCGGAAGGGCCGGCGATCGATAAATCGGGAAACTTATTTGCCGTCAACTATCGACGGGCCGGAACCATCGGCCGGATAACACCAATGGGGGAAGCTTCGATTTGGTGCGATCTGGTCGAGGCAGTACCCGTAGACGATCGTGTCCCCCGAGCTAACGGACTGAAGTTGGACGGCGAAAATCGCTTAATCGTGGCCGACGCGGGCGGCGGTCGATTGCTGAGAATTTCCTCCGATGGTCAGCAGGTCGAGGTGCTTGCGGACCGATGTGAGGGCAATCGTTTCAATTCGATCAATGACGTGGCGTTAGACGACCAAGGCAACATCTACTTTAGCGACCCCGGTGGTTCGTCCGCCGAATCACCCACTGGGAGTGTCTACCGATTTGACATCGGCACCAAAAAAACGACACGGCTCGCTACCGATATGGCTTTCCCCAATGGACTGGCCGTTTCCCCCGATCAAGAGAGGTTGTGTGTTTCGGAAAGCCAGGCCTATCGCATTCTTTCTTTCGACATCCAGGACGACGGGACGGTCGACAACCCGCAGGTCGTCATCGAGTTCCCACCGGAAAATGTCGGCAGCATTCGCGGGGGCCGATTTGATCCCGACGGAATGGTATTCGACAAAGCCGGTCGCCTGTACGTCGCCATGTGGATTGGAGGAGTCATCAACGTAGTCGACGTAAAAGCGGGGAAATTAATTCGTCAGTACAACGCGGGCGGATTGAAGGCCACTAACTGCCATTTTCACGGCGACTATCTTTATGTCACCGTCGCTGCCAAAGAAGCCGTCTTCCGCCTGAAATTGGGCGTAGAAGGCCACATGTACCAGTAAACGCCCCCCGCCCATCGAAAACATTTCGCTTCTGTCGATCATTGCTCACGACCAACAGCGATTCACACGAACGAAAAAAGGCTCCGGGATTCAACCAGAGCCTTTTTGAGTTTCATCGTTCAATTGGTGCCTAGCGAATGGCTGGCGTCGGCGAAGGACTGCTGTCCAACGACGGCGTCAATTTTGGAGTTGCCGGGCCCAGAGTCGAGTCACCAAAAAATCGTGTAGTATCTTCAGAAACCAAGTTCGTGTCCGGGTTGGAACACTGAACATTCGCGCGGAAGACGTGATTGCCGCCTGCGGTTGCCTCAGCAGTAATTCTGAGAGTCAATGTTTGGCCCGGATCGATTCGCTCGATCGAGGAAAACTTGACTTGACCGTCGGCGGAAATTTCCGCTCTGCCACCCGCAACTTGAATCGGATCGATTCCGGCGGAGAACAAAGATACCACATCGACACCAAAAGCTGCTTTGGAGCCTCGGTTTTCGATTTCGATTTCGTAAACCACTGACTCGCCTACCGGAACTGGTCCCTTCGGATCGTTCACAGTCAACTTCAAGTCAGCAATTGATTGAACCTCTGTTGTGACATTGCAGGTTGCTTGAAGCTTGCCGCCGTCGTGAGCTAACACGTCCAACTGATTCTGGCCCGCTGTATTCAATTCACAGTGGATGGTGAAGACGCGTTCGGCACCAGGTGTCAGTTCCCCGATTGTCCAGGCGATGCCATTTTTGGCGATTTGAGCACCCGTCAAGCCGGTCAAGTACTTTGCTCCGACGGGCAAGCGAACTGCCGCCTGGATATTCTTCGCTGGAGCATCCCCAGAGTTACTCACCGTAACTCGATAGGCAGCCTGTGAACCAGAGAATTTCACTCCTGGACCAACGGCCGAAACATTCAATTGTGGACGGCGTACTATAACTTGCGTTCGCGAGTTGGCGGACAATCCACCATTCGCTTTCACTTCGGCGACCACGTCGATCGTACCAGCTCGGTCGGCGACCAATGGAATTTCAATCTCTTTCGTTGCCCCAGCCAGCAAGACTGGAATCGACATCGTCTCGACGACCCCGCCAATCGTCATGCTGAGTTCAACATTCTCGGCCGCCCCCGTACCGGGGTTAGCGACAGCAACCAATAGAGTTGATTTGTCGCCGAACCGAAGTTCGCGAATACCCGAAAGCTGGATTTCCAACTTAGGCTCCTGAACTTGGACCGTAGCCTGCACACGATTCGGTGTGAATGTCCAATCTAACCCCAATTCAAAATTCCTACTCGTCGTCGGCTTTAACGACAATTCCAATCGCTCCGTTGCTCGTCCTTGCAAGCCTGGTATAGCCCATACCAATTGCGTCCCGCCATTCGGATCGGTTTGCAATCGCACGGCGCCGTTAGAAGGATGCTGCTGAACCAATTCCACCCAGCTTGGCACATTGACCCGAACAAAGACTTCGTTCGCAGCAACTGTCCCCTCGTTAATCACGTCGATCTCGTAGAAGGCGTCTTTGCCAATTACCACGGCACCGTCACCCTTCGCCTCAACACGAATCTTGGGCCCCATGCTCAGCAAGGCGATCCCCTTCGCTTTTGTGCTTGCAGAAGCGACTTGCGAAGCATTCGCCGAAAGCCGATACCCTTCATTGCTGCGCGGCGAAACTACTGGAGCTCGCTCGCGTGGGACGTTTTGAATGACGGGTGCGACACGCGTCTGAGGATCCGAACGCACCACGGGTGCTGGCTCGATGAGCGCGGGACTGATGTCCTGGATCGTATTGGATTCCAGCGTTTGATTCGCTTGGTTGATCAAGGCTGATTGAGAGCCTTCC
>JBLHLE010000138.1:0-10393 GCA_047620805.1 Pirellulaceae bacterium | reverse complement strand
GAGATTGTCACCTTGACCATACTTGCGGATGCACTTTGCGATGCTGATGTCGTAGCGTCGACACAATGCTTTAACACCCACCTAGTAGGCGTGGTAGTCCAACGTATTGGCCGCACGCGAGAAGTCGTGTGCGATCCGATAATAGTTAGCCCACCCAGTGACGACCGCTGATCCGCGAACCAGCCGTGCAGCACCGCTTTGCTGAGTTGGTTGCCATCGCATTGCTTCGTTCAGACGCTGCACACCGCGGGTGATCGCGTTTCTTGGAACGCGGATTTTAGGGACGTAGCGTCCCCGATTTCCGATTCCGTAACAGAGATGAAAACCAAGAAATTCGAAACCATCACGAACATGGGTCACACGGGTTTTCTCGATCGAGAGTTCGACACCGCATTGCGATTTCAAAAATTCTCTAATCTCGTCCCGTAGACGTCGCGCCGCAGCTTGAGAGGCACGCGTCAAAAACACGCACCAGTCGTCAGCGTAACGAACGAACCGAATGTTCGGTCGGATGAACTTTACCGTCGATTGAAACACCTGACTTGAGCTGCCGGGTGCTCAACGAAAGGAAAGGTTTGTCCTGAATCTTCTCCTGCAGGCATCGAAGAATCGCTTTGTCAGAGATCTCATCAAAACAGGATTTGACATCACCTTCGGACGCCGATTTTTGAACTTTTGCATCTTGACGAATCAAAGACGCTGAAGTTATATAGAGTAACTCACACCTTCCACCAATCAGCTTTCTCACAGAAAGGCCATGATTGGCATTTTGGGCTCCGCCGGGCTCCCCCTTTTTATTAGGAGTCGATCTTAGATCGAGCCGAGTTTTCCGGCCAATAGCACTATTTTCCATCCAAACAACACGTACTCGTTCACGCTGTTTGGCGTGGAGTGCGCGCTAACCTAGAGGTCCTTCCGTGCCTCTCGATGCCTGATTCCTCGACCACGCTGCGCCGATGATGCGTTGTCATGTTGCGATCTGACTTCGTGACCGTTTATGGACGATCCGCTTAATTTTCATACTCAATTAAACTACTCAACACCAATCGCCCCATTTGGCAATGGGATGTCTGTAAGAAAGCCAGCCGAATTTGAGCCGCAAGAGCGGATCATTATTGGCGGCACTAAACTGCTGACGATCTATCCCCGCATTTTTTGTAAACTAGTCGAAGCAATTCACGATCGTGTTAGCATCTCCGTGTTGGTGAATTGCGGCCCTGAAGAGTCGGTCGGACGGATCCTCCTGGAGTCCATTGACGTCCCGAACGGTGCAGTGCAGTTTGTGCACACGTCCATTCCATCGAAATGGCTGCGGGACTATGGGCCTGTAGCGATTGTTGACGGCGATGGCGGCCGACATCTCTTGGATTTTGATCGGACGCATAGAAATTCCACCCAGGATCGAGAAGCGACCGGTGCACTCTCGACGTTACTCGCCTCAGTCCCAATTTCCGTGCCGCTTTCACTTGATGGCGGTAACTTACTGGGCAATGGAGACGACGTCTGCCTGACAACCAACAGCGTTATTTCCGCGAACGCGCATCGCGGATACGATGTCGAAGCGATCGGTAGAATATTGTGTCGATCCTTAGGCACCAAAAGATGGATCTACATACGCGGTCTAGAGCGTGAGCAAACAGGTCATGTCGACATGATCTGCACATTCATCTCCAATAACACGGTTGTCGTGGGGCAACTGGCGCCGGAAATCGATGCCGAAAACGCCCGCCGGCTAGACGACTCCGCCGAGCGACTCAGTGGTGTCACGACTGCCTATGGTCCTCTTCGCGTCGAGCGCATTCCCATGGGCTCGAACGCGGATGGCATTTTCCGCAGTTACACCAATGTTGTATACGCAAACGGGGTCCTCGTTGTGCCCACATATCCCGATGTTGATCCGACGACTGACGAATTGGTACTGGCGCGCTACTCCGAATTGATGCCCGATTGGAAAGTCGTGGGAATCGATGTGTCGAAAATGGCGAAGCAACACGGTGCTCTCCATTGCCTGACCACAAATTTTCCAATAATTAGTAGTCCTGCAATCATCTCAAAACTTCCATTGCCGTTTCCACCAACAACGGACTTGCCACCGACTGCGGGTGAGCTAGATATGGCCTAACCGTCGGCGGGATGAAACACGATGTTCCAGTATTCTGGTTGGCTGGATTCCGTTTGGTCTCATCAGCAGCCGCAAAACAGACCATGCACGTGAGCAGGCCCGCGCAAACAATCGGAACGAAACTCTTGGCGATAGGCAGTTGGATCATAGGTTAGCCTGTTTTCTCGTGAATGTATTTTCAGCGACAATTGCTTCGCTTACTGTTCGCGGAACAACGGGCTGTCCACGACTGCGGCGATGGTGTTGACAATACGGTAGCCATTCTCCGCCGACTTTTCCAATATTTATTGAACACCCCAAAACCTAACCAACATGCTTCGTTTAACCCGGATTATTCATCAGCAATCTACTGCGATCTTCATGAATAATCCGACTTAAACGACGCATCTGGACCCGTGTCGAAATTCCACGATTCGCAATACCTAACGCAAACCTGTATCTCGCGTACGCCTGCGGCTAACGAATAAATTAATCGCCGTACGCGTTTACCTCAACTCGACTTCGATCGAATGTACGCACAAGGCTAAGCGATGCGGAGTCCATTTTGAATTGGTGCTGCAATTGGATTATACTGGTTGGACTTCGTGTATCAAAATTCTCCATTTTGTTTCAACTTTGCCTGCTCCTCCAACCATTCAGGATCTCAACCCTATGTTGAATCGCCGTATTCTCCCATCGCTCGTCGTTATTCTTTGTTGCGTTTTCTCCCTCGAATTGTCGGTTAACGAGTCCAGAGCAGACGATCGCGACTTAAAGATCTTATTGATTACCGGTGGCTGCTGCCACGACTACCCATTCCAAACGGAAGCGTTGAAAAAAGCGGTCGCTGCCCAAGGCGTTAAGGCCGAGTGGAAAGTTGTCGACGAAGGCGGAAATGGCACGAAAGCGCAAATCTCTCTTTACGACGATCCCAAGTGGGCGGACGGTTTTGATGTAGTGATTCACAACGAGTGCTTTGCCAACACGACGGACCCGGACTATATCCGCAAAATCACGAAGGCCCACAAGAACGGTGTTAACGCCGTCGTGATCCACTGTGCAATGCACACGTACCGCGCAGCCAAAATTGACGATTGGCGAGAAATGCTCGGCGTTACCAGCAAGATGCACGAACACCAAAGCAACTACGATGTGAAGCCCGTCGACAAGAAACACTCGATCATGCAAGGGTTTCCCGCCAAGTGGACTACGCCGAAAGACGAGTTGTACGTGATCGAACAAGTCGGTGAGCACACGACAGTGTTAGCAGTTTCCGTCAGTGAAAAGACACAGAAGAAGCATCCTGTTTTCTGGACCAACGAATACGGTAAGTCGCGAGTTTTCGGCACGACCTTCGGTCACGGTAACGCAACTTTTGAGGACGACGTCTTCACTAAAACGCTCGGCCGAGGAATTCTCTGGGCCGCTGGCAAGCTTGAGAAGAAGTAAACTACTTCCAAACGCCCAAATGCCATTTTCCGATCGCCACCGTACGGTATCCAGCGCTCTGTTCTTTGAAGTTCAAAGCGTTCCACAAAAGGAAGAAATCCACTTCGTTTACCAAGGTGAACGCCTCAGCGAATTTGTCTGCCCTTGCCGCTGTCGGTGAGCCAATGGGGAGCCCTTCTCCGGAAATGCTGTTATTGCACTCGAGCGCGCCCAGAAAGGCGATACGATTTGAGTGACAACGCCGATTTGCGCAGATAGGTTTACCGTCGATTTGTTTGCGTGATACAATAAATCGCGATTGATTGTCGCTTTCTATCGCGTTCGTATCTCTTTCGCCGAGTGTGTACTGTGAATCCCCGCATCCTCTTCCGCCGGTTCATCACATTTTCAATTGGACTGCTTCTCGTATTGCCGATGACTTGTGTGGGAGGGAGAATTCGGACTGCCGATGCTGCCCCGTGGGCTATGTATCGGGGCGACGCATCTCGCAGCGGATATACCGCAGACTCGCTTCCGGACGATCTCGAGTTGAGCTGGACATATCGGGCTAGTCACCGGCCTGTGCCCGCTTGGCCTCGTTCGGAACGTATGCGGTTTGATCGGGCATTTCAGCCAGTCGTTGCTGGTGGCGTCGTCGTGTTTGGTAGCTCGGTCGACGGAAATGTAGTAGCAATCGGCGCCGACGATGGTGAAGAAAAGTGGACGTTTGCTACCGATGGCCCCATCCGCTTCGCACCGGTCGCTTGGAAAGACCGATTGTTTGTGGCTAGTGACGACGGACACCTCTACGCCATTGAATTGGCTACCGGCAAGCTGCTCTGGAATCGTCGCGGCGGCCCCGATGGACGAATGATCCTTGGCAATCAGCGAATGATCTCTAAATGGCCCGCTCGAGGTGGTCCTGTCGTTGTTGATGACACGGTCTATTTTGCAGCGGGAATCTGGCCGTCTGACGGTATCTATCTCTTCGCACTCAACGCCTTGACAGGCAAAGTGATTTGGCAAAACAACGACTCGGGAGGTATCAATATGCCTCAACCACACGGCGGGGCCAATGCCGCCAGCGGTGTCTCGTCTCAAGGCTATCTGGTCGCGTCTGGCGATCGACTCTTCGTGCCAACTGGTCGTGCTGTGCCAGCCTCCTTCGACCGCCTAACGGGAAAGTTTCACTACTTCCACCTCCAGAAGTACGGTCACAACGGTGGTACTCCAACGATGGCCGTAGGTGATTTCTTTTTCAACAGCGGTTTATCCTTCAACAGCGAAACCGGTACAAAGATGTCCAGTATCGGACAAGGTGATTTGGCCTCCACGCCGGAAGGCCTAGTTCGCGCATCGGGCAAGAGCGTTTTCTTTCACCCTTGGGTTAAGACGACCAAACCAGACCCTAAAGGGAATCCTATCCCTGTTTTAACGGTTGGTAAGCCGTGGACCGTGGCAGTGCCTAGCGTATCCTACTCGCTGATCGTTGCGGGAAATACGATCGTCGCTGGCGGGGAAAAGCACGTCAGCTTGATCGATCGAGACGAGCAACAATTGTCTGCGAAATTTGAGGTCCCCGGCGATGTGTATGGAATGGCAGCTAGCGATGGGAGGCTGATTATTAGCACAAGCAGTGGGGAAGTGATGTGCTATGCGAAGAAAGATCCATCTGCCGTAGCAAAGGATGTGTCTGCTAAGTCGGCGCCAGATCCGACAAGTCCGTACGGCGAAAACACATTAGCGGCGGCGGCGGCCGAAGAGATCATTCGCAAAACCGGAATCACTGCGGGCTACTGTTTTGATTTTGGCTGTGGTGATGGCGCATTGGCATATGAACTCGTGAAACGGACGGAACTGCGAATCATCGCCGTTGACAGCGACTCAAAAAATGTGATTCAGGCACGTGAAAAACTGATGTCAGCAGGAGTCTATGGCGACCGTGTGATGGTCCATCGGCGAGACTCAGCAGCCGACTATCCTCGCTATTTTGCGAATTTGATCGTTAGTGGGCGATCGGTGCTTGGCGAAGAGAATTTGCTTTCAACGGCGAAATTGATTTCAACAGAGACGCGGCTGCGTTTGCAGCGACCTTACGGTGGTGTGGTTTGTTTGGGCGAGACGGGGCAGATGACAGTCGACACCCGAGGTTCGCTCGAAGGCGCTGGCAATTGGACTCATCAATATAGTAACGCCGCGAATACACTTTGTAGTGACGATGCGCTGGTCGGCGGCCAGTTGGGAATGTTGTGGTTTCGAGATGTTGATTTCGACGTCCCACAACGGCATGGACGAGCCCCCGCGCCGTTGGTGAGTGATGGCAGGTTATTTCACGAAGGGCTGAACGGATTGTGTGCTGTCGACGCCTACAACGGTCGAGTTTTATGGACGTACGAGATTCCCGGAGTGTTGCGAGCGTATAACGGAGACGAGTTGATGGGCACCGCGGGTACGGGGAGTAATTTTTGCGTGGACGGCGAAAGTGTTTACGTGCGACACGAGAAGCGTTGTTTAAGGATCGATGCGGCAACAGGCAAGCTCGTCGCGGAATTGAACGCGCCCAACGATGCGAACGGCAAGCCAAGGGTTTGGGGTTACATCGCCGCGACCGAGGGCCGGCTTTATGGCTCATTAGCCAACACTGAACATGTTGTTACTTACCGCTACGTGAACCGAGGGGGCGATATGAAGAAGCTACTCACGGAGTCCACAGCGGTGTTTTCCATTGATCCGAAGAGTGGCAAAGTCAATTGGCAATACAACGCCAAGGACTCGATTCGGCATAACGCGATTGCAATTTCCGGCGGGCAGGTTTACGTAATCGACCGGCCGGTCGCAAGCTTCGATCGCAATAAACGCTCGACGAATCGCGACCATCCGACAGGCAAGCTCGTCTCGATAAATGGTGACACGGGCGAGGTACAGTGGGAGAACGACGAGGATATCTATGGAACGGCATTGGCCGTTAGCGAAAAGCACAAGATGTTATTGATGAGCTACCAACCGACTCGATTTCGACTGGCATCGGAACTCGGCGGGCGGATGGCAGGTCTGCGGACGACCGATGGTAAACGACGATGGGATCTGAAGGTCAACTACAAATCGCGACCAATGATTAACGACTATACGATCTACGCGGAGGGCGGAGCTTGGGATTTATACAACGGTGAAGCCAAGCCATTTCCTTTTAAGCGTTCATACGGTTGCGGAGTATTGGCGGGCTCGAAAGACATGATGCTATTCCGCTCGGCGACGCTTGGATACTTTAACTTACGCGACGAAAAAGGAACGCAGAATTTCGGTGGCGTGAGGCCTGGTTGTTGGATCAACGCTATCCCCGCTGGCGGAATCGTACTTGTTCCCGATGCCTCTTCAGGCTGCCAATGTAGCTACCTCAACAAAGCTTGGTTCGCGCTGGAGCCAGGAGTCGGCCCCGCTTCCATCGCAACTGGAAACGAGGAAAAGAAGTAGCAGGTTGAAATGCGAGGTTCGAGCCATTCGCTAAAACTGAACTGCGATGCAGCGACTTCTTGCACGGCAGAGTTGGAGTTTCTGACGAGGTTAGCCACCCAGTCAGCGAAACTTGAAGTTCCGGTTGAGAAATGCTCACAGTCCACGAATCCGAAATGCCTAACGAACACTGCCTAACGAACACTGCCTAACGAACACTGCCTAACGAACACTGCCTAACGACTGAAGAATTCTGCTATAATTACCGGTTGTGCCAACCAATGGCATTAAATTGACGTCGAATAACGCCACCTGAGACCACCGCCATGTTTCTCTCTCTGACTTTTCGAGCAACGTGGCTCGTCTCGGTCGTTTGCATAACGATATCCGTGCCGGCACAGGACGCTATCGACGGCCCCAACGAACCTGGACCGACCGCGGCTCAGCTCGAACTTGTGAAGCAGCTAGGTGACGATTCCTACTTCAAACGCGAAGCAGCCGGAGAGAAGCTTGCGAGTCAGGGATTGGCGGCAAAGGCGGTGCTGACGGAAGCGCTGAAGGATCCGGACGTTGAGATTAGTTTGCGGGCCCATCGTATCCTGACGCGCGTGCTTCGCGACGTGTTTGCAGCTCGTCTAGCCGCATTTGTTGACGTCGTCGACGGGAACGAACGGCACGACTTGCCTGGATGGAAACGGTTTCGGGATTTGGTTGGCGACCGCCGCGATTCTCGCACGATGTTTGCCCAGATGACGCGAACGGAGGGTGCGTTGTTGGCTGCTCATGAACAGCAACTCCCAGACACGCCTGGGTTGTTTGTTGCCCGCGTTGCCGGTTTGCAGGCGCTCGCCGCACATCCACAAACCAATGCGCGAGTTGCGCCAGAGACAGTAGCTACGCTGCTGCTGATCGGCTCAGACAAAACTGCCAAGGAGCACTCCCAAGGCCTGTCGCAGTTGTACGTACTGCTAAAACAGTCGGCGGCGATGCCGTCGATCGGACCGACGGAAAGTCCGGCCATCATGCGGATCCTGCTGGAAGAGTGGGCAACTTCCGCCGCTTCGCGCGGATTAAACTACGGTATGTTGCTGGCCTTGAAGTACGATCTCAAAGAGATGGCATTGAAGCAGGCCGCGGACCACATCGGCCGGAAAACCGGTTCATCCTCGTCCCTGCAATATGCCATCATTGCCGTTGGCCGGTTCGGTGGCGAAAAGCACATTCCGTTATTGATGCCACTGCTCGAAAATAAGACGGTCTGCAGTAGATGGGGCAATCAAGCGCTAAAAAAGAAAGGCACCATTAACGTCGAAGTGCGTGACGTGGCGCTCGTCGTATTGCTGCTGCTGAACAGCAAGGATCCCGCAAATTATGGTTTCAAGCTGCTCCAAGAGAACGCCGAAACATTGTACCACAGCTACACGTTCGGCTTCATTGATGACGACGAGCGCGAGGCGGCACATTCGAAGTGGGCAGCCGAGTGGGCAGTGGAGTCAGCCAACGCGGCGACAACGAGCCGAGGGTAGGTAGGGCCAATTGGCTTCAGCCCCCCTCCCTCCAAACCGTAAGTGCGGTTCTCCCGCATACGGCTCTCCAGTTAGTAGGTTTCCATCGATTAACTAAATCGGCCGTGGACTTCACTCATCGCTTGGAGTCTCCCCGACAGGCGTGGCTGACAGGCATGGCCGACACGAGTTCGCAATTCTACGGAATCGGAAAGTCCGCCACGACTCAACCCACACCATCGGAAGCCGCTACGTAAACGCAGCGTAATCCTCGCTGTGATGGCGAACCTTTCGTCCTGGGTAACCCTTGGTGCCCGTGCCGCTTTCTTTGAAACTGACAATGGCACTGCCCCGCCTCGAATACTTCTGGTGCCCGCTGCGGTCAAGTCGATGGAAGTAACTAGGGACCACAGCTGCGAAAACAAATCGCAAAAATGAAACTTGTCGCTACATTAGAACCGTCAATCCCAATGATAGCCGAATCTTTCGACAAGTGGCCGCAGGTCTTTTTCGAGCGGTTGAAAATACTTCGCGTACCGTCGCCAACGATCCACCGAAGTTTTGTAGATGGGACGAGCAATCTGGTGGTAGCTTGGCGTATTCACTCGGTGCTGCTGCGACGTGCGGGATTTCGCCTGGAGGATTTCGCCGCACCACGGCAGATTCAAGAAGCTGAGCACATTTCGCAATTGCGACTCGAAATCGTTTACGCTGTCTTCATAGCGTACTTCTAGGGCCTGCAAGGGCCATAGTTCGCGACTGCGAATCCAAATGTTCATGGTGTCGACATACAACCGCGCTGCATCTTGCAGGCTGTTGAAATTGATCATGGCGCCGTTGAGAGAAAAGTGTTGCATGTAGCAACTCAGAATCACGTCACATGGATGCCGCAGCGCTACGAGCAATTTTGCTCGAGGGAATATTCGGTATATCAGCGGGATGTTGATCGTGTGTAAGGGGAGCTTATCGAGCAGACACGCCGCCCCTAACTCACTCGAATACAGCGACAGCAGCGCACGGTAGGTCTGTCGCAGTTCACCGCGTTGCACCTCGGTCATGGTCGCGATTCCGTCGGGATAGCCGTCCGCCGTTTGGCTCAATCTGGCCTGCAGGCAGGAAAACGTTGGCTTCTCCTCAAAGGAGGTCACGTCCCGATGCGCCGCAATACTGCGTTCCAACAGAGTCGTTCCGGAGCGAGGAAATCCGCACAGTACGGCCAGCGGTTCTCCGACGCCATCGTTCGGCAAATCGCTCCATTGCTCGACCCAACTCGACTCCAACCGTTCGCGCATCGCACGCGCAGCCTGAGCGGTGCAAGAGTGTTCGCCAATTGCTCCCGAATACAACTGTTTCTGCAACTGAGAGGCGAGTTCCACTCGCTCGTACGCAGCGTCAGGTCGGTTCATTTCGTCCAGAATTCGCGCAAACTCGTAATCGAGATCGACGAACCGCCGAGCGCGCGGATCGCACTTTACAGCTTCGTCGCAAAGCTTAAACGCCTCCTCCAGTTTCCCTTGTCGACGCAGGCACTTGGCAAGTACGGAGACGGCGTGCGGGTTGTTGGCGTCCAATGCAAGCTGTTCCTCTGCCAACTCCTTCGCGTCGTCCAGGCGGTGGACAGCTTCCAACAGATGGGCAAGGCGCCCGCGCACTTTCGTGTTCTCCGGCGTCTGACGAATGACGTCGCGATAGATGGACTCCGCCTCCTCAATTCGATTCTGCATGGCGAGAATGCCAGCAAGTGCAATTTTGTGTTCGGTATCGTCCGGTTGCAATTCGATGACGCGCCGCGCGGCCTCCTCGGCTCTATCGAATCGTCCGACATGACGATACGCTCGCGCCAACTCCTTCCAACACACAACAGAATCGGGACAAAGTCTCACTGCTTCATTGAGCAGTCGTACTCCCG
>JBLHLE010000137.1:0-10408 GCA_047620805.1 Pirellulaceae bacterium | reverse complement strand
GCGCCTGCTCCGGTTAAGACCGGAGCCTGGAGCGACGGCATGATCGATCCCTTCGTGATGGCTCGCCTAGAAACTTTGCAGTTGAATCCGAAAGCGGAAGCAGACAAACGTACTTTGATTCGGCGATTGACGCTCGACCTAACCGGGCTGCCACCGACGCTCGACGAAATCGACGCCTTCCTCAAAGATGAATCGCCCGACGCCTACGCCAAACTGGTTGACCGTCTGCTCGATCAAAAAGCGTATGGCGAGCACATGGCCCGCTACTGGGCGGACCTCGTCCGCTTGGCCGACACTAACGGAATGCACAAAGATTTCTATCGCAATTTCTCATCGTACCGAACCTGGCTGATTCGTTCTTTCAACGACAATTTGAGCTTCGCGGATTTCATCAAATACCAAGTCGCAGGCGATCTGTACGACGCGCCCAGCGAAGATCAACTGATCGCCTCTGGCTTCAACCGACTTCACTTGATCATCGATCGCGGCACGGCGCTGCCGGAAGAAAGTCACCACAAAAACGTACTCGACCGCGTGCAGGCTTTCGGCACCGCGTTCCTCGGGCTGACTGTTCAATGTGCCCAGTGCCACGCGCACAAATACGATCCAATCAGTCAAAAGGAGTTCTACCAGCTCTACGCTTTCTTCAATAATTTCGATGGTGCCCCCGAAACGTCTGGCGGGCCGAAACAAGGAATCCAAGCGCCCTCAATCGCGATCACCGACTCCGAGGACCCGACGGCGAAAGGAAAACTCGCCATGGTGATGAAGGAGCGTTCCGAACCCAAGCCGACACACATATTAGTCCGAGGTTCTTACGAGCACCCCGGAGAACTTGTGAGTCGAAATACTCCTGCCTTCCTGCCACCCCTGAAGGAAAAGCAAGGAGCGTACAATCGGCTGGACCTAGCCGAGTGGCTCGTAGATCCGCAGCACCCACTGACCGCTAGAGTTACCGTCAACCGTTTCTGGCAACAGTTCTTCGGCATAGGCCTTGTTAAAACGTCCGAGGATTTCGGAAATCAGGGCGAATGGCCCACCCATCCCAAACTACTCGACGAACTCGCGGTCAGTTTTGTTGAATCGGGTTGGAACGTCAAGAAGCTGGTCCGAGCGATTGTGCTCTCGAAGACATATCGCCAAAGTTCTGACGCCACGCCGGCGGACTACACACGGGATCCCGACAACCGACAGTTGGCAAGAGGATCGCGGTATCGGATGGATGCCGAGATGATTCGCGATCAGATTCTAATGGTCAGCGGAAAGCTGAATCGAAAAATGTACGGCGAAAGCGTTAAGCCGCCTCAACCGGCCGGCTTGTGGAAGTCGGTCAGCATGGCCTCACCGTTCACCTACGTCGCCGACAAAGGCGCTGACATCTACCGCCGCAGTTTTTACACCTACTGGCGACGAGCGATGCCGCCGCCACAAATGACGATACTAAATGCTCCCTCCCGAGAGTTCTGCACACCGCGGCGAGAACGCACGAACACACCGCTTCAAGCACTGCTACTAATGAACGAGCAAGAGTTCTTCGCTGCGGCGAAGTCGTGTGCCCTGTTAACTCTCGCAGAAGTGGCGGACAAGGAAGTGGCGGACAAGGAAGTGGCGGACAAGGAAGTCGACAAAAGGGAGGTGGACAACAAGCGAGACGCGGGTTTAACTCGCCTCTATGAAAAGATCACTTCGCAACTTCCCGATCCGCAGCGATTGGAGCTCTTGAAGGAGACTCTCACCGCGTTCAAGGAAATCTACGCCCAGGACAAAGCTCTTACCGAATCGCTCACGCCCAACTTGAACAATGAAAACTTTAATCGTCGAGTTGACGTGGCGGCTTGGACGATGATGGCACACAGCCTGTTTAACCTTGAATTAGCAAAGGTCAAGCGATAATGACAGATATTAAAAAGCAGTTTCAGAGTTTCTGCGATTTGCAGAACCGTCGGCAATTCGTCACGCAGGCGAGTTTAGGCCTCGGCGCGGCCGCAGCGAGCAGCCTCGCACCGCAGCTTTTCGCCGCTGAATCGTCTGCGACTCATCATACGGCCAAAGCAAAACGCGTGATTTTTCTGTTCATGGCCGGTGCGCCGAGCCAGTTGGATTTATTCGACTACAAGCCAGACTTGGCGAAACTGCACGGGCAGCCGTTACCGGCAGAGATCAGTATGGGGCAACGTGTCACCGCAATGACCAAAGGAAAAAAGCAGGTCATCTGTTCCTCGATTTTCAAGTTTGCGAAGCAGGGAAAAAGTGGTCTTCAAATGTGCGAACTGTTGCCGCACCTGTCGACTGTTGCCGATGACCTTTGCTTGATCAAATCGACTCATACCGACGCCATAAATCACGATCCCGCCAAAACGTTTTTCTGCACCGGTAACGAGATGCCCGGACGGCCCAGCATGGGAGCCTGGCTCAGCTACGGATTGGGATCGATGAACAAGGATCTGCCCGATTTCGTGGTGCTTACGTCGGCATTTTGGTCGGGTAAAGTCAACGTGCAGGCGCTCTACAGCCGACTCTGGGGCACCGGATTCCTCCCCTCCAAGCATCAAGGCGTCGCCTTTCAATCCGTCGGCGATCCCGTCCTGTTCCTGTCCAACCCCACTGGCGTGGACGCGAAGGCCCGCGCGAAAATGTTAGAATTCGTCGCCAAAGTGAATCGACAGCAGCAAAAGTTGACCGGTGACCCCGAACTGCAAACCTCGATCGCTCAACAAGAGATGGCGTTTCGTATGCAAACTTCCGTCCCGGAACTCACCGACCTGAGTGACGAGAACAAAGCGAATATGGAAATGTATGGGCCGGAAGTCAACAAGACTGGGTCCTTCGCACGCAACTGCCTGCTAGCGCGTCGCATGGTAGAACGCGACGTCCGTTTCGTCCAACTCTTTCATCGCGGTTGGGATCACCACTCTGGTCTGCCAACTCACCTGCGCGGACAAGCTCGCGACGTCGACCAACCCATTGCCGCGCTTCTCAAAGATTTGAAACAGCGCGGCTTGTTAGACGATACACTCGTCGTCTTTGCCGGTGAGTTTGGACGCACCGCTTTCGCTCAAGGCAATCCCACTCCGACCAACTATGGTCGTGACCATCACCCTCGCTGCTTCACTACGTGGATGGCGGGCGGCGGTATCAAAGGGGGCATGAGCTACGGTGAAACCGACGACTTCAGTTACAACGTCGCTCGAGATCCCGTTCACATCCGGGATCTCCACGCCACGATGCTACATCTGCTCGGCATCGACCACAAACGACTGTCCGTTCCCTATCAAGGACTCGACCAGCGACTAACTGGCGTTGAAGAAAGTCGCGTGGTCAAGGAAATCATGAGCTAACATGGTCGACGCCGTTTCGGCTTGCGATGCGCAAATCCGTGAGGGTTACTTTGGCACGGGCAACACGATCAACACGTCTTCGGCGAAGGAAGCAGTACCATCTTTGTCGTTAATGCGGTACTGAATCTTCAGTTTCTTGACTGTTCCGGGCGCCGGATCGCCGCCAAAGCTGGCGTTGAAACCTTTGCCAGGCAGCACGATCAGCGGTGAATCGCCGGCGTGTTTACGGAGCACGGTGGTTACGTCTTTTTGCGTCGAACCAGAACCGTATTCAGCTTTGACGATTTCCAATTTGACTTTTTCGAGGCCCGCCTTTTTAAGTAGCAGGGCTATGTCTGCTCCTTTGCCGATCTTTTGAGCGATCAACAAAGTTGCCTGAGTTGCAGCGGCCTTCAGTGCAGGGACTTCCATAGCCTTGATGGCCAATCGCAACCCTTCGCCGCTGGGCTTTAGCTTAAGCACTTCCAAAACCAATATTCGCTCGGCGACATTTGTGGAAGCAGCGAAAGCTTTTTCGCACATGGCGACTCGTTCCGGTTCTGGCATGGTGAACTTCCGAGCCAGACCGATGTAACCCCGCAATGAGCGAACGCGATATTTCCCTGTGGGCGCGGTCTTGGCCAGATCGAGCAGCACAGGAGCAGCATCCACACTATTCCACTTGCCGAGCAAACGACTGGCGGCGTCCTGCGATTCTGGATCTGCACTTTTCGCCGCCGACGCCAGTGTTTGCAGCGCTTTGGTTCCGCCGACATCAGATAGGATTTCCAAGATAATAGTCTTCTTCAGTGCTGGTGCACCTTTGTACGCGGACGCGAGTTCAGCAGCACACGCCTCGCGATCGGGCATGCGGACACTCGCGGCTTTAAGAGCCTGTTCAGCGACTGGCAGATCGGCTGAGTCTTTGGGAGAGATGACTTGCTTAATCAATACGGAAATACGATCGAGAGAAACCGTCTCACCGAGTGCGAGTAGCGCGGCAACGCGAACCGTTTTATCGGAATGCTCCAGGGCCTTGAGTAAGGCGGGCACGGCGGCAATACGTCGTTTCCCGACCAGATTAATCAATAGTGGCAAAGAATTGCCCTCAGCTTTCGGCAGGAGCGCGGCAATCTGCGCGTCCACTTTATCGCTTGGCAGGTTGGCCAGCGCCTCCTCTGCTGCTTGAGCCAAGTCGGCATCGGTATCGAGCGCCGCATCCAGCAGAATCGATACGCACGAAGCGTCACCAACTCGACCTATCGCGTCGATGGCCGCCAAGCGAACTTGCTTTGGGCCCGCCGCGGCGGCGTTCAATATGGCGGGCAATACGACGGTATCGGGCCGTGCACCCATCGCCGTAATCATCAAAGCTGCGCGAGCGGGTTTGACCGTGGCCAGCTGAGCGGCGAGAGCTTTGTCAACTTCGCCACCGGGAAAGATGCGGACGATGCCCAACGCCAGCTGGAACATTCGTTTATCCGGTGACTTGAATAGTTCAATGAGTAGGGGAAGACCATCCTGTTTTCGAGCGAGTATAGTTCCGCGAGTGGCCTCGATAATTCGCTGTTGGGGAAGTTCGGTGTTGCGAATCTGATCGTAGATCGCGATCGCTTCGGCAGAATCGCCAGCGGCCAGTAATCGCTCGGCACACAAGACACATCCTTCGGCAACGGAAGAACGTACTTTGGCGTCGGCAATGGAAAGGGCCGCTCGCAGAGACTTTGTAGCCGCAGCATTTCCAATTCGGCCCAAAGCGACTGCCGCAGCCGAGGCGACTTGGACATCTTTATCCTGTAAACGAGCGGCGAGAGGTTCCACCGCCTCCGCGTCCCGTCGCACGCCAATCGAGTTGATCATGCCGACGAGAAGAAGTCCGTCAAGCGAACCGGCCGCTGTCCGTAGTGCTTCGTCGGCCTCCGCTCCCGGAATCGATTCCAGAGCAATTCGAGCCCACGAGGATAATTGTGGGTCGGGAAGCAGCTTCGCCAACTCGGGAACAGCTTCACTAGATCCATGAATCGCCAGTAGTTTGCAACTAATCGCTTTCTCGGCACCGGGCGCATCCGAGCGGAGAACGGCGAGAAGAACCTTTTCTCTTTCGGCAGAGCTTTCCTGAGCGTTTGCGATCGATCCCGCAACGCCGCCGATAACCGACAGGGCTGCAAGGAGAATGAAAGAACGGAAAAACAGTCTCGTAATATGCATAGCATTAGTCCTTAACATTGAGGACGTTGTGATGGAAGTTTTTGAACGCGTGGTTGTCGGTAGCCGTTATAATCTCCAGGGTTCGCGGAGCGCTTCCGATCGCAAACGATTGGCCTGTTCATCATTTATGAACTCGTGCTTGACGCAGTCGTATTTGACTTGACGCCCCAGATGTAACGCAATGTTTGCCGCGTGACACGCGATATGGGCGTTACATGCTGCCTGTGCGTTGCCTTTCGGCAGACCGCGCGTCTTCACACAATTGAGGAAATCGCGTACGTGGAATGTGGCCGGATAGCCACCAATTTCGGCAACGGTCCGACCGGCAAGCAACGCCGGAGAACTCAACACGAGCTTCCCGCTGTCACCGGCCTCGACCCAACCCGTCTCCCCTTCGAATCGAACGGGACACGATCCCAAAGGAATCCAGCCCTTCTCGCGGAAGATCAACTCAGTTCCGTTCTCGTAACGGCAAACCAGCTCTCCGTCCTTCGGCGCGTTGTACTCGACTGGCGGTGGACAGTCATCGACGGCCCATTGGCAAAGGTCCACGCAATGCGAACCCCATTCAAGTACTCCGCCACCAACTAATCCGCCCCCCTTCTCGAAATTGAATCCATCCAGAAGTTTGGCATTGAACGGTCGCCATGCTGCTGGGCCAAGGTACATATTCCAGTCGACGGCTTCTTGGTCCGGTTCGGGCTGAGCAGGTAGCCAACCACTCATCATCGCCCGCATGCCTGCCGGATGGGCGAAAACTTTCTTGAGTTTCCCGAGCTTACCGGTGCGTGCCAACTCGCAGGCAAAGGCGAAATGCGGCAGGTTGCGACGTTGGGTACCAGCTTGAAATACTCGGCCGGTCCGATTCATTGTTTCCGCCAAAATCAGACTTTGCGAGATGTTCTTTGTAACGGGCTTCTCGCAGTACATATCCTTACCTGCCTTGGCGGCCGTCATGGCAGCTGTCGCGTGCCAGTTGGGGCCAGTGGCGATCAGGACAGCATCGATATCGCTGCGATCCAGCAGTTCCCGGAAGTCGCGATACATTTCACAATTATCATTGCCGTATTTCGTGTCAGCGATTTTCTTAACCGCGATTCTGCGTTTCTCTTTTATGTCGCAAACGGCTGCGAACTGCACATCGGGTTGCTGTAGAAAACAGCTGAGGTCGTAGCTTCCCCGATTTCCAATGCCGATGCCGCCAACCACAATACGCTCGCTCGGAGCGACGGCTCCGTCGAGGCCCAGTGCCGAACTGGGTATGATCGTCGGTGCCAACACTGCTGCGCCAGTCGCCGCAAGTGCTGATTTTAAAAACCGACGCCGATGAAGGTTCTTTTGCTTCTTCGACATGCCTGATCTCCTGATCGAGTTTTTAGCGGGGCCGCTGGTACAAGGTCCAACTGCCAATTAGTGTCGGGAAAGTAAAATAGGGTCGCGTTGTAGGTCGATGAGTCAGCGGAACCCAAAACCTTAAAAAGGTCGGGCTACCGCAGCCTGTGTTGTACTACATTCAATCGCCGTTCGCAAAACTTCCTGCGTGACAATTTTGCACAGCCAATGAGTAAATTTCAGAAGAGCCGTTTTTGACGCGAAAACATCGCTAGCTGGGCTCATCAGAGCTCATCAGAGCTCGCCAGAGCTCAGGCCAACCCGGCACAGCGACATGGTTTGGCGAGTCAGCCCAGAAGTCTCGCGACGTTCTGCGACGACGCCTCCCGTCGAAATGGGAACTGATCGAGTGGGAAGAAGATTGCTTTGCCAACTATTCTGCTCCCCGTGACGCCGTTGGCATCGCTGCCTTTGTCCAGCAAGTTTGTCCAGCAAGTTTGTCCAGCAAGTTTGTTTGGAATTCTACGGTCTGGCGACGCCCGATATTAATGCCACGCTAGAAAAGTACTGATGGCTGCACGCAGATCATGTTCGATTCTTTGAGCGAGTAGTTGTTGCAGTTTTCGCCAGAGACTCGATAGAATCGAACTCTGCGAGTGATCTGGTTTTACTGCTGGCTCAAAATGTGAGAGACACGATGATTGAATTTATTCGGCTCTTGAACGTAGTGGCGTTGCTCGTGTTGGTGGCCGGCCTGGCGCTAATAGTTTTCTGGAGCACAAAAGCTCCGGCTGTGCTCGCCAATTATCCGCCGATTTCCGACGAAGAGTTTCTGGCTCGTTGTTCGCCAGGAGTGAATCCCAAGATGGCGTTGAGAGTACGGGAAATTGTCGCAGTACAATTGGGGATCGATTACGAAAGAGTCTGCCCCGAGCTGAAGTTTGCGGATTTCTAATCCCTGCCACTCACCGGCCTCTCGATTCTCGAACGATAATTTCGTCACCGGATCGGGCACGAATTGGAATTGACTGAAGTTTTTGGATTTACCAAATACCTTAACTTCAGTTAATCCTCATCCAAGTAGAAGTTTGCGCAGCCAGGACGGTCGTCTGATTGAGAACATCATTCAACACGCCGCGCCCATCAATCCGGGAAACAGCGGTGGACCACTGGTTGATTCCCGCGGTCGCGTCGTGGGGATCAACACGGCGATCATCGCACCCGCACAGGCTTTAGGGTTTGCTGTCCCCCGCGCCACCGCCCAATGGGTGGTGAATGAGCTTCTCGGGCACGGCGAAGTGCGGCGGCGTCAGCTAGGCGTCTCGGCGACCACGGTTCCCATTCCTCGACGGTTGATGCGGGAACTCGACCTGTTCGGCGACAACGCAGTCGAAATCGTCGGTCTCGCGCCAAATGGATCGGCTGATATCGCCGGCATCGAAGTCGGCGACTGGATCGTCTCTCTGCAGGGTCGGATCGTTTCTAATGTGGATGATATTCACCGCTTGTTGACTGAAATGCCGCTCGATGAGACGTTGACGTTGGGAGTCGTCCGCGATGGTTGGCTCATGGATCTCGAGATTCATACGAATTCTTGATGTTCTCGTGATCGCCCGTTGATCCTTTGTCATTCAATTCTCGCGATTCTTGTATACCTTCGTTTTCCCAGTCGGATATAGTTACGCCCAGTGCGCCGTCTACTCGTTTTTTGACAAACTCTCGTCAGCCACAAGTTTGCGCACATTCTGGCGAGTACTGACAACGCTGGATTCTAGGAGTCGACTATGCCAAACCGTCTTAGGCCTTTGACGAGTGCGGTGGTTTTGGCGTCTTTGTTGGTCGCACTTGGTAGCGACGAAGCAATTAGCGCCGACAGCTACGCGTCCCATCCTCCGATGCGAGCGTTTCCCGCTGCGGGAAGCCGACCGTTGCCCGACGGAAATGTCTACTTCGTCAACGCCGCTGACGGGAACGACACCGCGGCGGGAACACGAGAGCGGCCATGGAAATCGTTGGCTCATGCTCTAGCTCAACTGCAACCCGGTGACACTCTCTGTTTACGCGGAGGAACCTACTATGAACCGGTTCGGCTTTCGATGAAAGGGACCGCGGATAAACCAATTACGATTCGTGGCTATCCTGGCGAACTGGCGATTGTCGACGCCGGACTCCGCGACTTCTTTGTCGATCCGCGCGAGGCATGGCTGCCTGCGGTAGGCGGATTGAATGACGAATACGTTTCAACCAAAGCATACCCCGGCCTGGAGAAGGTTTTTGGCAACTTCGGCGACTCGATGGTCCCGCTGCACGGCTATCGCAATCTGGTGGATCTTCGTTCGGATAACGAATACTGGAACGGCGGTGACAAGCTGGATTCGAGCTGGAGTATTTATTGCGGACCGGGCGTTTGGTACGACCAAGCCTCTGGGCGAATCCACTGTCGACTGGCACATACAAAACTCGCCGTGCTCGGCCCGGACAACTATCGCGGCGAAACCGATCCGCGAAAGATGCCGTTGGTGGTGACCGCCGCCCCCATCGCGGTACATATCCGATCGGCCGAACATGTTCGCGTTTACGATCTTGTTCTGCGAGGAGCGAGAAGGTCGGCGCTTAGTGTCGAACATAGCTCGGGTGTCGAAGTTGACAACGTCACCTGCTACGGATCCGATCCGGTTGTGAATTTGCGTGGCTGTCGCGACTTGCGATTAACTAAATGTAACTTTCGCGGGATCGCGTCGCCGTGGTCGTTTCGGTCGGGGCATAAGTATCGAGGAACCGCTGCGTATTTGCTGGTTGCTCGTGGAGACGATTTGGCCAATCGCGACGTTGAAATCGCAAACTGTGAAATGACCGACTCGCACGATGGTCCCTTCGTGGGGACAATTCGCGGATTGAAGTTCCATCACAATCTCGTCGACAACTTCAACGATGACGGCGTCTACCTGGCGGCCATGAGTCTCGGCGGCGATGTTCAGATTTACCAAAACCGAATCTCCCGCTGTCTACACGCGTTCTCTTTCTTTGGCGAATTCCCCGTCGGCAAAGGTGTCGCGATTTATCGCAACGTCATCGATCTGCGGGCACCCGTTCATTACTTCCAACCGCAGGGACTGGACGACGAGCGATTCACAGCGGGACAGTCTGGCGAGCGATTTCGTTTTCCCTTCGCCGGGCGCTTGTGTGGCGATCACGGTAGTCCGATTTGGGAACCGATTCGCTTTTACCACAACACGGTCGTCGCTCGCGACCCCGCGTTCAGAAGCTACTATGGTCTCGGCTGGGGCGGTCACATGAAGGATACCGAGCGGTGGGTTCAAAACAACGTGTTTGTGCAAATAGACGGCTGGCCCGGTGCACATGGACTGGGACTCAACGAGACCCTTCACGTCAGCGCGAATTTACATTATGGGCTGAATGGCGAGCGTCCCGAAGCTTCCTCGAAAATCGAGGTTCCTGAAAACGATGTGCACTCTGACCCGCAACTCGTTCACACGTTTTCGTCATGGCGCGAGTTTGCGAATGCCGAAATCGGCAAGACGAGTCCCGCG
>JBLHLE010000136.1:0-10488 GCA_047620805.1 Pirellulaceae bacterium | reverse complement strand
GACATTGTTGGAAACGCCGGTGATGACTCGTTGTTCCTGGATGACTCGGGGGACACTACCGCCGACACAGGTATCGCCCTCGCAGGAGTGCTGTTTACAGGGAATTATGTCGAGGGATTGGTCGACGCGGACTTGAATCGAAGAGTCACGTACAGCGACGTCGAAAACGTAACGATCTCTACCAGCACAATGGACGACATCATCGACCTCGACGACGTCAGTAATGGCGATGTTACTCTAGCAACGCTCAATAGCTTGCTGGGTAGTGATGAGTTCCAAGTGACAACGAACATGAACACTGATGTGTTGATCAACGCCGGCGACCCAACTCCACCGACTGTCCCCGGTGATCATTTGATTGTCACCACAGTGAATGTCGACACTCCCATCGTCTTCCCAGCTCTCACGAATTCGACCTTCAACACGTTTGTCGCCACGGTACCTAATCAGCCGATTCGTTGGACGAGTATGGAGTCGTTCACATTCGATATGCAGCCGTTTATCGTCGGTGATATCTTCGTGCGAGGTACGGACGACGGCGATCGGATTGTCTTCTCCCTTGGAAATAACGGCAAGACAGTTGTTCGCGTCGACGACACGTTCTACGGTCAGCACCTCGTTACTGGCAAGATCGTGGTCTACGGAGAGGACGGCGAGGATCGTATCTCGATTGCTGGAAATTTAAGCATTCCTGGCGAGATGCATGGTGGTCCGATGGCGGACTATATCGCGGGTAGTCGACTCAACGACACAATGTTCGGCGACGACGGTAACGATATCCTGATCGCTGGCACCGGTGACGATACTATCGACGGCGGACTCGGTAACGATGAAATCTCTGCGGACGAGGGCAACGATCTCGTCTTCGGTGGCACCGACACTGGCAACGACAAGATCCTCTTGGGTTCGGGCAATGACACGGCCTTTGGTGGCGACGGTAACGACAACATTTCGGGCCAGGACGGTGACGATATTCTGTTCGGCGAAGCCGGTAACGACATCCTGTCGGGCAGTCGAGGCAACGATATCTTGTCCGGACAAGCCGGTGACGACAAGCTCTTCGGCGACACTGGTTTCGACATCTTACTGGGCGGTGATGACGCCGACAAACTCTACGGTCAATTCGACGACGATATCATGCTCGGCGGTATTTCGACCGACGAAGCTAACATTGCGGCTCTGCAAGCCGTTCTCGCGATTTGGTCTGACACTGGGACATATCCGACTGTCCTCGATCGAATTGGCGCCATGCCAGCCGGATTTGCAGCACCCGGTCCCGATGCTCCTCTCACCGACATTGACGAAATGCTCGGAAGTCTCGGCGGAAATTGGTTCATCGTCCATTCCGAAGATATCGTCGGTGATTTCGACGCGGGCGACGATGTGATCACGAGCTTGTAGTGGATAAATAACAAAAAACAGAAGCCAAATTGCAAACAAACATCAAAAAGCAATTTGGCAATTATCAAACGAAGAACAGGCGGCACAGAGTCAGGCGGCGAAGTGAGTTCCCCGCGTCTTGGTCATTGGATATCGAGATTTGTTGTTTGTTTGAATGTTGTTTTTTGAGTTTTGAAAATTCTCACTTCAGCGGTGTACCGCACCTCGGGCAGTGTTCGCTGAACGGTTTTTCGCCAGACCAGTTGCAGTAAGGATTGTTGCAACTACTGTCGTTGTTGCCGACTTTATTTCCCGCTGCCCAGTCACTTTGCTTCTGTTGGTTCGCTTTCCACTTGGAGTAGGTTTTCTCGAGGCTCCAGCCCAATGCTAGCCCGACTCCGCCGCCGATAATGACGCTGACGAGGTGGTGGACACCGAGTGATCTCAGTGCGACGGTGGTCAAAGAAACGCCACCGATCAAACCGGCGTAATATATGCCTTCTCTGGGGCTCATGCTTCCGTCCTTCACTGGGTTGTCGTTAACTGGGTTGTCGTTAACTGGGTTGTCGTTAACTGGGTTGTCGTTAACTGAGGTTGTCGAACAGTTGGTTTCGAACATAACCAAGCATGTTGTATTTTACCAGACAATCGGCGAAGACAAAGGTAAGGCCTAAACTCCAACGAATGATGCGGTTCTGACGGGTCGAAATGGCTATTTGTGAAAGCAGTTGTAGCGACAGCGAGATGACTTCGAAAGTGAGAAATACATAACCGACTCCTCGCAGCATTGACCACAAGTGCCACCCCATCATAAGCGATCGTCGCCCGCTGACGCTGCGATTGATAAGCTGAGCATTATAGTAGTTCATCAAATCAACTTGGTGGAATCCCTCGTAGAAGGTGATTGTGCCAAAGGATGTAAACGAGAGCAGAGAAGTTCCCGCCAGCATTTGGGCGTGGGCGGGGACCCAGTTCTTGAGTTCGTACTCTGAATCTTTACCCGTTTCGATCCAGCGGACTTGTTTTTGCCAATAGTCTTCGGCGTCCGGCATGACGCGAGAGGCTCTCATCGGCATTTGATTGGCCAACAAGATTGCCAATCCGCAGTGAGCGCAGAACGTTAGCGTAATGAGTGTTGATCCCTTGACCCACTGGTCTTCGCGGCAGAAATAAAGACAGCAGAGCGCGAGCAAAACAGCGGAGACGAGTTGTTGTCCCGCTGCGCCAGACAGCACGCTGATTAAAAGAGGTAGAGTCCCAATTGCCACAGCAGTTGGGATCCATCGCCAGTCGCGGCAAGCGGGACTGGCCCAGCCTGAGACACGATAGACGCGTACGCCTAGCGCGTGGCGCAGTCGGCTTGGCCAGCCCTGCCGCTCCCGTGCATTTTCCTGAACCCGATCGTCTTGATCGGAGCGGTCCCCATGCGACTCACCGGGCTCAGCTGAATTGTTCGAAGGTGAATGGTCCTCCGAATCGGACTGCGGTTGTGTCATCGTCGGATGGGAATCAAAAAAATGCCCGTTGTGGCATACAAGATCACATTGCCGACTCCAAAGATGAGCAAGAAGATTACCCAGCCCATCATGCCTCCACCATCATCATCGTTCATTTTTCACCTATCAAACTAAATGAAACAAGTTAGGTATTCGGTAAGTGTTGCGACAACCATGTCCCGGCATTACTGAATACCCGTCAATTAAAAACCTCTTCCCGTTCTTCCCGTCCTTGTATTCGTTGCAGTGTCGCCTCGATTTCCGGAACTAGTTTCTCCAGTTCTCTTCGCGTCGCCCAGTTCTTCGCATATTCCAGTCGAGCGACCGCCTCGGGGTTGTTCGACCATTCGATAAATTTCAATCCGCGTAATCGTTGTTCGTGAGTTCCGCAGACTATGGTGTGTTCAGCGCGCTCGAGGAACTGTCGCGTCGCGACGTCCGTCATGGCCGCTGGCATCGTTTGATTCAGATTTTCGTCAGTAATCCATACATCATACAGCGCAAGCTGCACTGCTTCTTCCAGCTTTGAGAAACCGTCGAGCTCAATTTTTCCCGACTCCGCTTGGGCGAGCAACTCCGGAACACCAGCAGGCATTGCTGCGCGGTTGTACCTGTACGATTCTACTAAAAAAGATTCAAAGAAACCGCGACTGCAGATGAGCACGATCGCGATTACGATACAACTGACAAAGAGGGCAGCAACCAGCGCCAATTGTCCGTTCAGTTTTCGTAACTCACGCATCTGCATAATTTAATTCAGCCTAAGTGTTACTAACGAGATTAAGTGACCTTTTCGCTAGGTTTCTGGCGACGACGACTGCGACGAGCAGTGCGGCAATGTAAATCGAAAAAGCGACGGTGTTTTGAATCGCGAAATAATGAACCGTAGCCAATGCCATTAAAACTGCGCTTACCGCGGCGGCGAACAAAGCGATTGGTCCAAAGGACTGCCCTCGCGCCAGCGGTGATGAAAACGGCAGCTTTCGCAGTTGCACCATTTGGCAAACGCTGGACGTTCCCAGCACAACCAACCAGCCTAACAACAAGTGAACAGCCACGTGCAAAGGTTCGCGCCAAGCTGCACTAAATATCAACAACATCAACAAGGTTGCGGGCGCGAAGAATCTCAGGAGCACGGCTTTTCGCAAGCCATTGGTGAACTCAAATCGATCTCTTATTGGCGAGGCCTGAAGAATCCAAGCTGCCTGATGATCGCGACTGAATCGCAAGTTGTAGAAAATCGTCGGAATGGGCATCGCCAGTAGATAGACACCGGCAAGTGAGAGAACGCACTTCTTGTCGACGCCGTAAAATGGATTGTTTAGCTGCTCCGTGCCCCACCCCAGCAAGACGACGGCGAACACAACTCCCATTGTCGGCCAGCACCTCATCGTCAGGTTTAAATCGCGACGCAGGATTGTCGAACTCAACCAATAACCCGTCTGCTCGTCTCGCGATCTAAGGAAATTGAAGGTCCAGTCGGGCAGTAGTTGTCCAGGCTTGGGCAGCGGCTTGAGCGTTGGCGAATCCCACGCCGTCGCGCCGGGTTGAAGTTGCGAGTAGGCTTTCGAAAGTACTGCTACGACCACCAGCCACATGAGCATGGCCAAGATCGCGGAACCAATTCCTATTGCCCATCGCTGCCATTGATTGACCATACCAAGGTCTTGGATGACAGTCGCTAACCATGCTGGCGGTGTGTAGAAAATCCACGCTGGTAGGCGGTACGCAACCCATTGTATTTCTTGCGTCGAGTCGCGAAGCAGGTACTGACCGCCGTAAAAGAAGACCGCAATGAAGCCAGCTTGAACCCATGCTAACACCTCTTGGATGTTGGATAAGTTCTTGTTAGTTAGCAGTAACACGTAGATCAGAATCACCACTGCTGCCACCACCAAGCTGCCAGTTACCGAAACGAAAAACAAGGCGGGCCCGTGCCACCAAAGAGCTTCTTTAAAGCCTGCGATGACAATCGGCGGAAATAGATTTAGTGAGAGGATGATCGCGCCCAGGTAAATGAGCAGATTCGCTACTCGGGCGGCAGAATAAGTGCGAATCGGAATCGGTTGATGAGAGAGCACATGCATGTCATCGGGCGAGAGGACAACTTCGTTGAACTCCACGATCAACGAAGTCGCGGTGATGGCCATGGACACGCCAATGGCTAACATCGCAAAAAAGTAGATGTCGACTCGCGCAAACAGGACACCACAGAAACAGAGGCAAATCAATAAGTTTTGGCCGAGGACCCAAAACAGAGGAGTGATCAGCTCTTTGGGGCCCGTATGCGTGGCGCGACCAAATTGTTGGTTGCGAAAGTCCATCAGCAAGTAGGCCTTCATTAGCGCGCGAAACGCCACGGGCTCGATCGCCAACGCCATCAAAGCGCGGTCGAAGGTCGAGGTTCGTACTTGCGATTGGTCGTTCATGCCCTGGGTCTGTATTACACTAGTTGCGTTTCGTTGAAAGCGGACGGGAGCCAATAGCCAATACGGCCCTGCGCATGCTTCGCACTATTGGCTTCCGTCCCATTTCACTGATCTCTATCACTGATTTCTATTTCTCTGTGTCACTGTTCTCTGTGTCACTGTTCTCTGTGTCACTGTTCTCTGTGTCACTGTTCTCTGTGTCACTGTTCTCTGTGTCACTGTTCTCTGTGTCACTGTTCTCTGTGGTTTTGCTGGGCGCTTTGTTGCTGATTGCATCCACGAATTGATTGGCCACGCCCTCTTGGTCTTGGCGACTGGTGAGTTGACGGAAGACATGTTCCAGGGTGCTTCGGTGAGCCATTTCTTTCAGTTCATCGGGGCTACCGTCCGCCACGATTTGGCCTTGGTTGAGGATGATGACTCGCTCGCACAATCTTTCGACGACGTCAAGAATGTGCGAGCAGTAGAGAATAGTTTTACCGCGTTCGGCGAGTCCATGTAGGATTTCCTTCACGACCTGGGCGGCGTTGACGTCGAGCCCGGAAAGTGGCTCGTCGAACAACAGCACGTCGGGATCGTGGATCATTGCTGCCGACAAGACGACTTTTTGCCGCATCCCTTTGCTGAGTGTGTCGATGCGTTGGTTCGCCGATGCGGGGATGTCGAACAGCTCCAACATCATATTCGTCCGCTCGGCTATCAAATCGGCTGCGAGGTGGTGCAGCGAACCGACGAGAGTCAGATATTCAGTGACGCTGAGTGTTTGAAAGATCGCGCCAGTTTCGGGGACATAGCCGATTCGCTTTTTTACTTCCAGCGGATCGTCGGCGACGTTAAATCCGGCAACGACAGCGGTTCCGGATGTGGCTGGCATAACTCCAGTCAGAATTCGGACCGTTGTTGATTTGCCCGCTCCATTTGGTCCAAGGTAGCCACAGATCTGGCCACTGGGGATGGTAAATGTAACATCCTTTATGGCGTCGAGTTCTTCGTATGATTTTGTGAGTTGTTTGACTTCGATCATGGTCGCAGAAATGGGGCTACCATCGGCGCAGCGCAGCTTCAGAAAAGATGAGTCTGACTTGCCCTGTCTCGATGAAATTGCATTGAGTCTTTCCGAGCGGCCATTATGGCGTTTTTGTGTCTGCGAAGCAAACGCAAGCCGATTTAGCATTCCGCTCGTCGTCGCCCTGTTTATCGACTTTAAGTCCTGCGGTGAATTGGAGTTCTGGGCAATCCCCGCGGAAGCGGATTCGCTTGTTAAGTCTGGGTCACCTCGATGTTGAATCGCAAACCGCGTTGCACCGAAATACTCTCCCCTGCGGGCCACGTCCAGCGATTTTCAGCAATTTCAAATTTTCCTGAAAGGACTTGGCTTGCCGCGTCCATTCCTCTCCTACCGAGACGAAGCAAAACGCGAACGAAGCAAAACGCGTTAACAAGTCAATCACGGGAACAAAGAAATGAGGACATTGTAATGAGAAAACTACGAATCGAGGCCCTGGAAGATCGCCGCTTGTTAGCAACGTTCTGTAACGATGACCTAGCCCACTTGTGCGACGAATTTGACGATCCGGCGACGATTGACTCTTGGAATCGCATCAACGAGACCGAGGGGTGGAACGCCGATCATCTTCAGCAGTGGGACATCAATCAAACTCAGCCAGGACGCATGCACATGGCGCCGCATACGACGTCGTGGTATCAAGATTGGCGGGGTCCCATGGCGTATCGCGAAGTCACTGGCGACTTTGTCTACACCACGGAACTGCATATTTCGGATCGCGACGACATTGGTGATTCCGACGACGACGACGTACCTGGCGATTCTCAGTATTCCCTCGCCGGATTGATGATCCGTACTCCGCGAGCGATCACCGATCCGGCAACGGACTGGCAACCGGGCTCGCGTTCCGACGTCGGCAATCAAGGCGAGAACTACGTGTTCCTCTCGATGGGCTACGCGGACGGGAATAGCGGGAATGACTTTCAGCTGGAAGTAAAAACGACGCGCAACAGCGAATCGAATTTGGAAATTACAAACGTCCCAAGTGCGGATCACGCCGAACTACGAGTCGCTCGAATTGGCAATTCGGTGTTTGTTATGCATCGCTTACCGTTCGCCGATTGGGTTATTCATCGCCGTTACGACCGCCCGGACATGCCGGAGACATTGCAGTTGGGTTTGGTTACGTACACGGATTGGGGAAAAGCGAGTGACTACGAGCCATTCTTTATGAACAGCAATGTCATCACACAAGGTGTCTTCGATCCGACGCCGAGTGAGCCTATCAATCCGGACATTCAGGTGGGGTACGAGTACGTGCGAGTCGGACGCCCGGAAGTTCCTGTCGAACTACAAGGCGTGGACTTATTCGCGAATGCCACGGACGAAGAGTTGTTGGACTTCTTGGGAGACCCTCCTGCGGCGAGAACAGAGCCGCTGCGAATTGGCATGAACCTTGAAGATATCGTCGATTGGAGTCCCGCCTGGGTTTTCAAAGATGTCTTTAAGAGTTCGCGACCTTGGTTCAGTCATTCGGAGAATACGGTGACTGGCGAGTTTTCCTTCAGCGGTGGCGGCGAAGTGCATTTGGATGAGAACGGTTGGCCGACTGTTTTAAACGAGTGGACCAATGACGACGGGCAGCAAATGGAGCAGTGGTTGGGCAGCACAATGTTCTGTTGTGGCAGCGCGCCTGCGGGCATCTATCGCGCCGAGTGGGACGGGGTAGCCGAAATGATCTGGAATAGAGGCAATGGAATTCTGGAACAGGGAACTACTCCCGCGGGTCGGAGTTACGCGTTGCTCGACGTCGCAGCTGAGCAGGAGATCTGGCTGGCGTTGGGTAACATGGATATCAATGACCCGATTCGGGAGGTAAACCTGTGGATGCCCGATTACAACGGACAGTCATTCGTCGGAAATGACTGGCATCCAGGAGACGTAGATTTACCCGGAAACCTGGACTCGCCGTTTCATCCATTGTTCCTCGAGCGATTGGGTCCGTTTGATACTTTGAGATTCATGCAGACTGCTCAAACCAATACCAGTGAAATTGAAACGTGGGAAGATCGCAAGCCCGTCGACTATGCAACTCAGTCCAGCGCCAATTGGTATGCGACTCAAAACGGCATCGCACCCGAATATATGATCGAGCTATCAAATGAGCTCGCTGCGAACCCCTGGTTCAATATGCCCCATGGTGCCAACGATGATTTTGTTCGCAACTTCGCAGAGCTGGCCAGAGATACACTTGATCCAGATTTAGACATCTACTTGGAATGGTCGAATGAGGTGTGGAATTGGGCTGCTGGTTTTGACGCTTACCACTGGGTTACCGACCAACTTGCTTTGCCGGAAAATGCGGAGGTCAGTCGCTGGGAATTCGTCGCTCAAGAGATTTCTCGCGACTTTGAAATCTGGTCAGATGTTTTCGTTGGTCAACAAGACCGACTCGTGCGTACCATTGGTGGCCAACTTGGAAATCCTTGGTTGGCAGAGCAGATCTTGTCGAATATGAACGGCGAGTTCGATGCGATTAGCCCCACCGCATACGCGGGCTTGGGAGGTGTCCTGCTAGATGATATGGATGCGAACACGACAGTCGACGAGGTGGTTGATACGCTGTTGAATGTCAGTGTGCCGTGGAGTCTCGCTGGTGTTGCCGCACACCAAAACATGGCTAACGACTATTCGCGTCTTCTTGGTCGCGAGATCCAGGTAGTGAACTACGAGGGCGGCTCCCATCCGGGAGCGTGGAACCATCCCGCAATGGATGTTATCTATCAGGCGTCGCAAGACGAGCGAATGGGCGAAGTTTACGATGCCCTGCTCGATGGACTCAACGACATTGGTGTCGATCTTTACGCGCAATACGTATTTACTGGCGCTGGCGAGCCAACGCCATGGGGCGATTTTGCCTTGCTGCACGAAATGGATCAACCCTTGAGCACGACCCACGAATACAACGCGTTGGTCGACTTCATCGAAGCTCATTCGGCGAGTGAGATACCGAGCGTGATTTCGGTTTCACCAAATGGTGGCGTTTCCAATCCCGCCGATCTCAACAAAGGAGGACAGCCGACGTCATGGCAAACGCAGAAGAGTCAACTGCAGCAAATTTCCATCGAGTTTAATGTGCCAGTGAATGTAGCGTTGGGTGACTTTCAGCTGACAAATCTTGGAGTCGATGCTGCCAACGACGTGGACGTTGTTGTCCCGCTCGACACCGCCGTGCTTGTGGTCGACGGCAGTGTCGTTGTTTTGCAGCTGCCAGCCGGCTTAATGGGCGACGGTATCTATCAGCTACAAATTCAAGATGGTGTCACGAGCGCGGCTGGCGTCGCGTTGGATGGCGACGACGATGGCGCGGCGGGCGGGAGTTACGTCATCTCCGGTGACTTGGCCAATGGCCTTTATCAAATTACAGCCGACTGGAATGGGGATGGTGGCATTTCCGTATTTGACTTTACGACGTTCAGCTATTGGTTTGGCGAGGACACGACGATCGCGCCAAGTTATGTGGACTTAAACAACGACGGTGGTATCAGCGTCTTTGACTTTACAGGATTCTCACAACAATTCGGTAGCTCGATCCAGCCCGAAGCACTTTTCGCTTGGAGCGGAACGTCGACATTGCGGCCTGGTTCCGAGCAAGTGATTGAGCGATTCGGTCGCGGGGAAATTCGGGACGAGGTAAGCGATCTGGCTTTACAGGAACTGCTGAGAGAATGGACGATGCCGACTGGATTGCTGTAGGGAATTCGTACAGTTGGGGCAGGCGGTATCGCCATCCAAAGAAGACGCCGTGGATTAGTCCACGGCGTCTGTTTTTCTTGAGACACCGATTGAGCGAGCGGCTGATCGGAGCGGCTGATCGGAGCTGCTGATCGGAGCTGCTGATCGGAGCGGCTGATCGGAGCTGCTGATCGGAGCGGCTGATCGGAGCGGCTGATCGGAGCGGCTGATCGGAGCTGTTGGTCGGAGCTGCTGATCAATAGCAGGCTCGCCGATTGGCGTATCGGCAGGTGCGAAATTGGACCTGCAGTCTAAGGCGAACAACAGCGTTTTTAAGTTGCGTTTATGCGACAAGACCGATTTCTAGATCTTGCCTTTGACTCGTTCGATGCGATCGGTGAGGTCGCCGCGTAGGCTTGCTTCGACTTTTTCGGCCAATGTG
>JBLHLE010000135.1:0-10494 GCA_047620805.1 Pirellulaceae bacterium | reverse complement strand
GGGGCGGACCTCGTCTTAGAAAGTCTCAGCAAGATCGTCAACGGTCACAGCGACGTGATGCTGGGGATGTTGGCCGGCCGCGCCAACTTGTGGCAGCGAGTGCCAAACGTGATGTCTACCTGGGGCCTGACGAGTAGCCCGTTTGACTGCTGGCTGGGGGCTCGCGGCTTGGCTACTCTGCATCTGCGAATGCAACGAGCTGGTGACAATGCCCTGGCCGTGGCGCAGTTTCTTGCGAACCATTCACGCGTGAAAGGCGTCGTTTATCCGGGTCTGGTAGATCATCCAGACCACGAAATTGCGCAGCAACAGTTCGATGGCGGCTTCGGCTGGGTGGTAACATTTCACATCGACGGGGGTCGCCCCGAAGTAGATCGCTTCATCGCGCAAGCTGAGGGCATGCCTTTTTGTCCTTCACTTGGCGAGGTGCCAACGACACTGAGTCACCCCGAATCGACTAGCCATCGCGGGCTTACTGAACAGCAAAGGCAAGACCTTGGAATTCATGCTGGGACGATTCGATTGTCGATCGGTTTGGAATCGGCAGACAAGATTATCGCGATGATCGACGCGGGACTGGAGAGAAACTGAGTTACTCATACTGTTAAAACCGTGCCGGATCGAATTCCGAAGTACGTGCACCCCCCCAACTGACACAGCGAAATCGTTGTAATTGTCGCAACCTGATGGCAGGCAACTTACAAGTTTAATGAACTAACTTGCCACGTTTGCACCGAATAACAGTTGGAATGATAGCCGGATTCGCAATTGAGAAGGTAAGTTTGCAACTGGCTGGACTTAGTTTGCCCAGTCATTGTATAATCATTCGTTTCACCCCGCCCTTCTGGGGGATACTGTAGTGGGTGTTTTTTGTGTTCATTTTCTAGGAGAGTTATATGGTAAAAGAAGAAGCGTTTACTGTTGAAGGTACCGTCGTAAAAGCGGAAGCAAACACACGGTTCCGAGTCCAGCTTGAGACTGGCAACGAGGTCCTGGCACATGTCGCCGGACGTATGCGAAAGAACTTCATCCGGATTGTGCCGGGTGATAAAGTCAAAGTAGAGCTTTCGCCTTACGATCTGAACAAAGGTCGTATCGTTTATCGTGAAAGATAATCGTCGTTAAGACGCGTCTGCACAGCTTGGCAAGCTGGACTGGAGCGAGCTAGTGCTCGCCTGCAAGCCCCGCCGCCCGACTGGTTGAGAATTTTCGCTGTTCTCCCAATCTCCGTTTGCGCTCATTTTGCGCGCGTCTGGCCAGTCCACTCAACGGGCAATTCACTCAACGGGCAATTCACTCAACGGCCAGTCCACTCAACGGGCAGTCCACTCAACGGGCAATTCACCGATCCCAAAGCCGTGTTTTATTGCTGGGCTTGTTCGAATTGCGGCACCCAATGGTGCAATTTGGCCTACAAAACCACTCGCCTCAAAACCTTCTGAACCGAGCAAGTCGAGCAGCGTACGCCGTTGGCAGCCGAAACTCAACGGAGAATTCTCACCAGAATTGCGCTTAACTCGATTGATGAAAGTAGTTTCCGTTCGCGGCATTATTCCCAATTTTCCCCTTGGAAACGAAAACAGTGGCTGGACGTTTGGGGTATTATTCAGTACCAATTGCGGTATCAATCCTGTACATGCGCCGATTCGGGTGAAGCCGACTAGCGCTGGACGGGAATTCATGGTTATCTACGACACTCGTCTTGAATTTACGGGGTCGTTCTTGAGGACGTTTCCTGGGAGAATTTCAATTGAACATTAGACACACAATTCAAAAGCTGGCGTGCTTGGCCCTGGGCCTGGTGGTGACAGCAGCCCCGCTAGCTCAGCTTCAGGCTCAAGAAAAGCCAGTTGCTGTCATTTCCATCACCAACACTCAAAAGTTGATGGACGACGCAGAGTATCTTATGGAAGCCGCTGGAATGGGCGATGCTGCCCAAGGCATCATGCTAATGGTCGGCGGCGCCACTAGGGCACTCGACCGCACTCGTCCGGCTGGCGCGATCATCATGCTCGAGGGACTTGAGCCGCGTCCGATAGCTTTCCTGCCAGTCGACAACCTGGACCAACTCTTTAAAGCTCTCAAGTTCCAAATTGGCGAACCTGAAGATGTCGGCGACGGCATCTTTGAAATCGCCGGCGACCAAGACCAACCCGCTTTCGTCAAGCAATCCGGGAAATGGGCTTATATCGCAATGGAAAAAGAACAACTCACCGGCGCCCTGCCAGCGGATCCATCACAATATCTTGGCAAACTTCCGGAGAATTACGCGATTGCAATTCAGATCAATGTCCAAAACATTCCGCAAGAGATTCGGGACATGGGCATCGACCAAGTGAAGATGATTCAAGAGCAAGCTCAGCAAGCAGCTGGAACGGAAGAAGAACGCGAAATGCAAAAGCAACTCGCTGAGAACTCCGTCAAGCAAATGACGATGATGTTGAATGAGTGCGAAACAATGACCATGGGTTGGGCGATCGACAAGACGTCAAAAACGACTTCCCTAGAAATGGAAATGAAGGCCGTTGCCGGTTCGGAATTGGCCGCTAAGCTCACTGCCTTCGGCGACCAACCATCGGACTTCGCTGGCTTCCTGGTTCCCAATGCCGCGGTCACAATGCACCTGAGCACCAAGAGCCAACCGGAGGACATCAAGAATGCCATCATGTTAATTCAGACAATGCAGCAACAAGTTCTCTCGGAAATCGACAATGATCAAAACGTCGAAAACGAAGAAATGCGCAAATCGATCAAAGAAGTACTCAATGCGCTGTTTGACGTCGTTCAACAAACAGTCGAATCCGGAAAGACGAATGGTGGCGCAGCACTCGTTCTCAAGCCGCAAGAAGTGACCTTCGTCGGTGGTGCGTTTATCGCTGACGGCATTGCATTGGAAGGCATTTTCAAAAAGCTCGCTGAATTGGGCAAAAACGAACCTGGGTTCCCAGATGTCAAGTTCAATGCTGAAAACCATGCGGGTGTGAACTTCCACACAATGCGGGTTCCCGTTCCCGACGAAGAAGCTCGCGACGTACTCGGCGACAACCTCGACATCGTCGTTGGTACCGGTGCCAAAAGTGTTTACTTCGCATTCGGTGCGGGTGCAGACAGCACGCTGAAGCAAGTCATCGATACCTCGGCTGCTCAAGCCGGCCAAAAAGGTTCGCCTTTGGAAATCAAAGTCGCTCTTCAGCCCATCATTGAATTTATGGCTGCGAACGAACAAAACCCAATCAACGATGCATTGTTGGTAGCCATCAAAGAAGCGAACGGCAAAGACAAGGTCTTGCTCGAAGCGAAAGCAATCGAGAATGGCGTTCACTACAGCTTCAAGATTGAAGAGGGTGTTCTGAAGCTGATCGGTGCCGGAGCTGCCTCCAGCCTTGGTGGTGGTGGCGCAGGTGATGCACCCGCATTCGACGAATTCTAATTCCGTTGGACGTGGAGGCTTTTAGCCCACGCCGATTTGAAACAAAACGCCCGGTGATCTTTCGCCGGGTGTTTTTTTATTACTCCCCCACGACTTAAATCAGCCGTTACCTTTTAGCTCGGCGAGGTGTTGAGCGGTTCCGACCAATCGATCCCAATTTTCGTGGATGTATTCTGGAGGTCCGCCAATCGCGGCGACTGTCTGCGCGACTAGCTCCGTTGGCACCATCTCGATGGCGTCCCAAGGACAAACCAAAAGCTCGTAAGGATTGGATTTCTTTTGCGGGATGTGGACACAGACTTCACACCCAACGCATCGTTCGAGGTCGATTTCGCACCACGACTGAACGCCCTTTAGCCCCATCTTCGACTCGATCAGAATGATGCAATCTACGGGGCAGACTTCAAGGCAGGATTCGCAGCCAGTGCAGTTGTCGGCGTTAATGACCGCCAACTCTTTTGGCAGCTTCTTGCGGGGACCCTTCTTGGCCATAAAATCTAAACCTCAATGTGAACGTAACTTGTTATGGATAAAAGGTCTGCGTCGAGTATAGAATTTTCTGCAGTTCTACCCACCCGATTATAGATCGTCATCGGCATCCGGCCAACGGGTTCTTCGCTCTTTCACAAGATTGACCCACTTTCGTGTGGCAAGATCCGTTACGTAACCCGTTAACAGTCAATAAGATGTTGTTGTCGGAGGCCACGCACAACAGCGTCAATGAGAAAGTGCGAATCTCGAACATTGATGTTCAATGAGAGCGATAAATGGCGGATCGGTGGAACGGTAGCTTTAATCGTCCGGCCCCACCGAAAAGCCATTGACGTGTCCGCAGTGGCAATTGATTTGTTACGGTGTACGTCTGCTGAAAACCGAGGAATAGGAAGCCGGAAAAAGCAACATGGAAGCACAGAGCCCTCAATTTCGATTGCGAACGCTATTCTTAGGGACGACCGTGATCGCGGTCTACTTGGGTCTGCTGTCGCGCAAAGTCGATGTCACCGAAATAATCGTCGTTTTGGTCGTGAGCGCCCCGCTTCTGGTCCTGGTCCCGAAACTGGTGATTCGAGCCGCCGAGCCGGAACTGGATTTGCGCGACTTTGGCCCGGCGACAACTATCTGGATGGTAATCGCTTCCTTCTATTCGATCTTCATGGTGTACCTCAGCGCTAAGTTGTTTGAGCCAACGCATCAAACTGCAAAGGGTCCCGAGTGGTACTATTATCTTCACGATTTAGAAGCGGGATTAGCCTCATTGCCACTCTACGCGGTGGGCGCGATCGCAACTGGTTTTGCGCTGGCCAATTTCAATCTCGCACGACAGTCTTTGCTGGTCCTATTACTTGTCGCTACAAGTTCCCTTATCGCGCTGTGGTATGTCGTTGCGATTGTGGCCATGAACTTCGTAGCCAATGACATCGAAGGCATCGCAATTCTGCCCTTTACCGCCGCTTTGATTCACGCTTGTGTCGCAATCGTGATTGCTCGGCAGTTTCAATGGTCAGCGCTCAGGCTGCGAATTCGAGTCATCGAGTTTACGCTGGGTTGGCTCGTACCGCTCGCCCTTACGCTGTATCTAAAGATCTACAAAGCTCAACAATTATTTGCGCGATTGCCTGCGGAATCGGCTGGAGAATGCTTTGTCGTAACCGCAGCATGTGGCGGACACGAACGATTCGTACAGCGACGGATCGATCCCGAGTCTCTTCTGCCAATCAACGATCAGTTACGGACCCTGAGGCAATTCGAAGTTTGGCTTAAGCGACGCGGGCCAAGGCTGCACGTCTACTTGCGGCGGGTCTACAACGTAGTCGGTCCGCTGGTTGCCAGCCGCATACGCTGGGCGTGGCAGGCCGATTGCGTCTACCTCTTATTGAAACCAATCGAATGGTCGGTCCGAGTGCTGAGATTGCGAGCGTGAAATAAGAAACAGCAAATGTCAAAATGCAAATAACAAACGAATATCATGGGATGGGATTTGGTCTTTGTTTGAGACTTGGTTTTTGTATTTTGCCTTGCATTGCTTAATGACCGACGGAACCCGTTCTACACAAACTGCTTCATGTATTCGATACTGTCCTTGGCTAGCTTTTCGACTCCAGGCTCGTAATCAAATACTTCGACTGAGACCCAGCCGTCGTACTTGACGTCGCGCAGCGCCTCAAAGATCGGCTCGAAATCGATGTCGCCCATTCCAGGTCCACGACGATTGGCGTCGTTCGCGTGAAAATGAACCATGTATTCCGCATGCTTGCGAATGATGTCAACGATGGGCGTCGATTCGCTCGACATCGCTTTGACATCGAGATGCAGTCGGCAGTTTGGCGAGTCGACCATCTTAATCAGTTCAACGCCAACATCGGCAGTGAGGAGAAAATCACCCTCTTCTGGCCCAAGCGGTTCGACTGCCAAAGTGACTCCGCAATCTATGAGCGTTGGCATCGCGGCCTTGAGAACTTCTGCTGCATATTCCATCGCTTGCGCGTGGCTGATGCCGGGCAGCAAGTTTCGCTGGTGGGGAGAGCCCAGCACGAGAATACTTCCACCTACGTCTCGGCAAAGTCGGGCCAACTCTGCCAGATAGTCTATTGTCCGAGTTCGCACATCTTGATCGGGCGACGTTAGATAATAACCTTCGGTGAAGGCGAGCAGCCAATGCAAGCCGATAACTTCGAGTCCAGCATCTGCGGCTTGCTGCCTGACTTCCGTACGCTTTTCCGCAGTGATGTCGTAGGCGTTCTTATTGATGGTAAACGGAGCAAATTCGATCCCCGTGTAACCGCACTTTCGAGCGTACTCGAATGCCTTGGGGAACGCCCAGTCCTGAAAAGTCTCGTTACAAATTCCAAGTTTCATGATTCTTCTGCGCTGATTCCAGGGAGTTCTATTTGTTTGCTTGACGCGTTTTGTTTGCTTGACGTGCGCGCACGTGGTTTAGACGCCAGTTTAGACGCCAGTTTAGACGCCGGTTTCTTTTCAACATCGGCGAGTCGGCGACCTTGCTTTGTACTGGGGGCGCTGAGCAACGGATTCTCTGGTCCGTCGAGCGGATCGCCGGGCTTAATTTCTTCGAGTCGATCGTGGATCCGTTGAGCGTATTCGGTCGATAGCTCGAATCCCAGATATTGTCGCTGCAGTTTTTTGGCGACGGATAACGTCGTGCCGCTTCCACCAAAGGGATCGAGAACGACGTCGCCTTCGTTGCTACATGCGCGAACGATGCGACCCAAAAGTTGTTCGGGCATCTGGCAGCCATGCCAACCAGCTCGCTGCTTGAATGTTCCAGCCACTCGTGGAAAATACCACGTATCCTCTTCGGGACCAAATCCCTCGGGATGGTCTTGTGGACGGAGAATCCATGTATCATCGGGGAGACGGCCTTTGGGATTGGCGCGACGGTCCCCATAAACCAATTGCCGAGCCGACGGAACTCGAATGTCGTCGGTATTAAACGTAAAGTCTTTGGGGTCTTTCACCATGTGAAACAGATGCGCATGGGAGCGGCTGAACTTACTTTTGCAGTTCACCCCGAATGTGTAATACCAGATAACCCAACTGCGACAGACGAGTCCGTGTTCACGCTGCATCATAACTTTCAATTCGGCAGCGTATTCGTCGCCAATCGCCAGCCAAAACGTGCCGTTCGGCTTGAGAACTCGACAGACTTCACCAATCCAGCCAGAACACCACTGCAGGTATTCGTCGGACTGCATATCGTCTTTGTACACGTCGTAGTCGTAACCGATATTGAACGGCGGGTCCGCGAAAGCGAGATCGACACAACCATCCTCCAGGTTACCCATCCCCTGAAGGCAGTCTTCGTTGAGAATTTGATCAAATTTAGCTGACAATATTACGTCTCCGCAGCAAAAACTCGTAGCGACCTCATCGTACCAAGATGGTATGCTCTTACAAGTGAGCCGCTAGTCAAAAACCGAGTGGCGCTAAAAGTTTAGGAGAAAATCGCATGGATGTGGCGCTGTTCCTTTTTCGCAATATTGTGGCCCTAGTCCTGGTCGCTTCGCTGCTTGCCCAGCAGACACTGATTTCGAATGCGGAAGCTCAAGATTTGCCGCAGAAAACAGCGCCCGCTAAGTCCACATTTCAAATCCAAAGTGGCCTCGAAATTCAGGTGGTTGCCGGGGATCTTCTGATTTCGGATCCAGTCGCAATCGCCTTCGACGAAAACAGCGATCTCTTTGTCGCGGAAATGCGCGGCTACCCGAACCACGGCAATTATGGCTTGGGAACGATCCGACACTTGCGCGATACCGATGGCGATGGTCACATCGACAACAGTGCAATCTTTGCCGATAAACTTAATTGGCCGTCGGCCGTTGCCTGTTACAAAGGCGGAGTGTTCGTTGCCGCGGCACCCGACATTATTTACCTGAAAGACACAACCGGCAACGGAAAAGCGGATTGGCGTAAGGTAGTCTATTCCGGCTTTGCTAAACGCGATGTCCACGCACTCGTAAACTCACTGCGTTGGGGACTCGATAACAGAATCCACGGAGTAACCAATGGACTGGGCTCGCAGCTGTACAGCGCCGTTGACCGCAACGCCCCCGCTTTGGATTTAAGCGGCTTCGATTTCGCGATCAATCCCCGCAACCTAGCCTATTCGAAAACCAGTGGTGGTGGTCAACACGGACTAGCCTTTGGCGAATTTGGACGCAAGTTTGTTTCGACTGATTCGCGACCGTTCCAGCAAGTGATGATCGACCAGTATTATCTTGGCCGCAACAAACACGTGCTAGTGAAGCGAGCGACGGCGAACACGACAAACGACCAACTACTCGTCCAACCCCAAGGCACCCCACCGGTTAACTTGACCGCGGCCGCAGGTCTCACTTTCTACCTAGGCGATCAGTGGCCGTCGAAACGCGAGATTTTCGTCGCCGATCCCGTCAACAACTTGATCCACAAACGGCAAGTTGACAGCAGCCACTTCCCGGCGAAATCCACCACAATCGAAGGTGAAGCCGAGTTCCTCACTTCCAGTGACAAGTGGTTTCGTCCAGTCGATCTGGTCAACGGACCCGACGGTGCACTGTATGTCGTCGATATGCGCCGCGAATCCATCGACCCCAATGCTCAACATATAGAAGAGGATCCAAAGTCCGCTCTGCCTGGCGGACACAATCAAGGTCGCATCTACCGAATTGTCAAAGCGGGAACGAAGGTTACTAAGCTTCCGAGCTTGGCGAACGCCTCTAACAAAGTGCTCGTCGAAACGCTCGGACACGCAAATGGCTGGCATCGCGAAACGGCAGCGAGGTTGCTTGTCGAACGAAATGACTATCGCACTCTTCCACTACTAGAAGACTCCCTCGACTCGCCCGCATCCAACGTCGCCCGCATTCGCGCGATGTATGTGATGCGCAGTATCGGCGGTAGCGAATGGCCAACCGTCAGCTCCCTGATCCGTGTCCTCACCGACCCCGACGTTGAACTCCGTCGGCACGCCGTACAAATAGCGGAACCGCTCAGCCATCGCAGCAAACGACTACGTGAAGCCGTCCACAAGTTGGCCGGCACGGAACGCGATCCCGAGGTTCTCCTGCAAGTTGCTCTCACTCTCGGACAATGGCAAGGAACGAGCCGCAATCGAGCCATCGCTACCATTCTGAATCAAAACTCGAATCAACCCTGGATGCGACTTGCCACAATGAGCTCTCTTCGTTTCGGAGCAGGCGACGTGTTCGCGTTGTTGGCAGCAAACGATGAATTCCGAAAATCCGGAGATGGCAGAAAAGTTCTACTTCTACTCGCCACGCAGATTTCGAAGCAACAGCAAGCCGAGGATTTAGTGGCCGCATCATTGGTGCTCAGAAGATTCGCCAAATTCGACCGTCCGTTTGCGGTCGAGGTGATCAACGTCATGGCCCCCGAACCACAATCAATGCTGCATCGAATCATCGATGTTGCTACTAATCAAGCCTCCGGCAGTAAACTCGAAGCGTTGATCGACGAAGCCAAAAAAACCTCTGGCACCCGCACGCGAACGACGACCGATCGTGTTCAGGCGGTACATGTGCTGCGACTAGGTTCTTTCAGCGATGTCCAAACGACACTCGTCGAATGCCTCGACGAATCAAATCCCATTCAGATTCAATTGGCCGCGCTAAATGTTCTGGCCAAGTTTCGCTCTCCCGAATTTGTCGCCACCGTCGTTTCGAAATGGCCTTCCTTCGGACCATTGATGCGCCACGAAGCGAGTGACCTGATCGTCTCGCGACATCAATGGCTGCCGTTCCTGTTAAACGCCGTTACGACGGGACGGGTCCGCTTGCAGGATTTCAGCAAGAATCGTATTGCCCAGTTCCTGTCACACGACGACCAAAGTGTTCGAGAAGTGGCGAAGAATCTTCTCGAAGCCGATGCGACGACGGGCCGAGAAGATGTTGTCCAGCAATACCAAGTTGCCTTAAACCTGCCCGGAGATGCCACCAAGGGCGCCGCCGTCTTCCAAAAGAACTGCCTGGCTTGCCATCGAGTCGGGGATCCTCAACAAGCTATCGGCCCCGACCTCTATACCGTCCGCTCGCGCAATCTCGCCGCGATCCTCAAACACACACTCGATCCCAACTCCGAGATTTCTCCCCGTTTCACGATCTACTCAATTTCAACTCGCAATCGCAGAAATTACGTGGGCATCATTGGAAACGAGCGCGGGCAAAACATCACGCTGATTCGCAAAGGTCAAGAACCGCTTGTTATGCTGCGCTCGGAAATTGAATCGATTAAAGCAGCTAACCGCTCGTTAATGCCAGCCAATTTCGATCAAGCAATCGGCGTCGACGAAATGGCGGACCTCTTAGCGTTTCTAAAAGAAGAGTTTTCGTCGGTGGCCAACAAGCGTTCGCGGGAAGACGTTAGCACTCGTCTCTTCGAAACCACAGAGGCGCGCTGATCGATTAACAATTAACGCGCTTCGGTATGCTTCAGTGGCATATCAAATTCTGCATATCAAATTCTGCATATCAAATGCGGTATCGAAAAAATGATCAGGTCTTGCGACCAGTATGCCAATAGGGATTGTACTTCGAATTGCTCCAGGG
>JBLHLE010000134.1:0-10501 GCA_047620805.1 Pirellulaceae bacterium | reverse complement strand
TGGGTGCTGCTCATATTGGCAAGCCAGTGTACGCCGTGGTAACCAAGACCGGCGGGGACGGAGTTGGAGCGGCCGTATTCTCGATCTACGCAAACGTCGACGGGACTTGGTTGCCAACGGTGACTGCCGCCAATTCATGGGCAATCTCGCCTAACAATGGCGGGTTTCTGATTGGGCAACATGATGGAGAATTCGCCGCCGCCCGCCACGATGGCGCAATGGACGAAGTCGCCATCTACGGAGAAGCATTGTCCGCCGTTGAGATTGAAGAACATTTTCTTTCCACTGGTAAAACGGCGAACAACTCACTAACCGGCGTGACTACTGGCGTTGGCCACGAAACCGTGGACCTCACTCCGCATTTAGGGGAACTCGTCAACGGTACTAACGTATTGGCAATTCAGGGACTTAACATCACCGCTCTCGATAGCGATTTTCTGGTCCGACCAGAAATCACCGGTCATCGCCTCCCTACGGGAGCAAGCGTCTACGAAAGTCTAGTGATTAACGAGGTGGCAGCTAACGACTCCGCCGAATTCTATATCGAGATCACCAATGATTCTCTTCTGCCGCTGGCTCTCGATGGCGTCATCATCGCCAGTTCGGATTCTGCCGATCCCGATTTCGTGTTCGGTAGTGAAATGATTCAGCCCGGTGGATATCGAGCGGTAACGGAAGCAGAACTCGGTTTCTTTGTCAGTCGAAATGAACGCCTGTTTCTTTTCGAGCCCACCCGCGCGGTGTTGCTCGACGCGCAGGTCGTCACCGACCGCTTGCGCGGGCTTTCGACGCAACTGGACGGTTGGCTGTTTCCCGCCAGCGAATCTCGAGATGCTGAAAACGTCTTTCAAACTAGTGGCGGTGTTGTGCTTAACGAAGTGATGTACAACTTTAAATCCACGCCCGCAACTAACGGTACTCCACCAACTTTCACGAGTACGGCGCTAACTGATCTCGATGATGTCTGGCGGTATTCGGACCGTGGTATCGATCTCGGTGCTAACTGGGCTACGCAGTCGCACAGCGTCGACAACACGAACTGGTTTAGTGGGCAAGGATTAATCGGCTACGAAGTTACTCCGTTGACCGAACCCATTCGCACGCAATTAACGAATCCTGCCAACAACAGCCCTCGCATTAGCACCTATTATTTCGAGACGGATTTCGTCTTTAGCGGCGATCCCAACGACCCCAACTTGTCGTTCGATATCCAGCATTACATTGATGACGGCGCCGTATTCTATCTGAACGGAAACGAAATTGGACGGTTCAACATGCTTGGCGGCGTTGTCGACTACAGTACGTTTGCCGAATTTGGAATTCAGAACTCTTCATTCTTGAGGTCGCCCTTGACTACGACCGGCTTGGTCAATGGCGTTAATCGTTTATCGGTAGAAGTGCATCAGGCAACGGTGAATAGCAGCGACGTAGTTTTCGGTGCGCAATTGCTGCAGAGTGTACAGACGGATCCAGGCTCGCCCGGCGATCCGTATTCTCACTCGACGGAGGAGTGGATTGAGTTGCACAATACCACTGGTCAGCCGATTGATCTCACGGGCTGGGACCTCGCTGGCGGGATCAGCTACGATTTCCAAAGCGGCCTGACGATACCGGCAAACGGATACATTGTTGTCGCGCAGGAAGCTGTCGTACTACAGGCCAAGTATCCCGGCATTGAGATCGTTGGCGATTATGCCGGGACGCTAAGTAATAGCAGCGATTTAATTGTGCTTCGCGATCCCTTCAACAATCCGGTGGATACCGTCGAGTACTTTGACGGCGGCAAATGGCCGACCGCGGCCGATGGTGGCGGTTCGTCTCTGGAATTGCGCGACCCGGATTCCGATAACTCGAAAGCGGGTGCTTGGGGAGCGAGTATTGAAGGCGATAAAGCATCATGGCAAACGTACACGTTCAGTCAAGTTGCTGCTGCCGATACGGGGGAGCAAGACCTTTGGCGGGAGTTCATTTTCGGGCTACTCGGCCCAGGTGAAGTTCTGATCGACGACCTTAGCGTCGTCTTCGATCCCTTTGGAGCCGCCACGCAGCTCATTCAGAATGGCTCCTTCGAGTCCGACACGGTGGGGAATTCACCGCAGACTTGGCGGATCATCGGGACCCATCAGGGAGCAGTCGATCTCGACCCGGATAACCCCGCTAATCACGTGCTGCGTTTGACGTCCAGTGGAGCTACCGAACATCAACACAACCATGCGGAAACAACGTTTGTAAATGATACGCCAGTGCTGAACGGGCAGCTTTACAACGTCACTTTCAAGGCGCGTTGGGTTAGCGGTGTTTCTCAATTGAATAGCCGGTTCTATCTGACTCGGGTTGCAGAGACGGTCATCTTGGACGTGCCGACCGATAACGGCACACCTGGCGCCCAAAACAGCGTATTCGTTGCCAATGCCGGTCCGACTTTCGACAACCTCCGGCACGACCCACCCGTGCCGTCGCCGGGAGAAAACGTCACCGTTTCCGTTCAAGCCGACGACCCGGATTCTGTTTTTGCAATGACGCTGTGGTACTCCATCGGTGGTGGATTTCAGCAGCTTCCCATGACTCTCGGGGCTGCTGGCTCGTACTCAGCGGATGTCCCTGGCCAGTCAAACGGCACCGTTGTTCAGTTCTTTGTAGCCGCGGCCGACGGCCTTGGTGCGAGTTCGCAGTATCCCGCCGCTGGTCAAGACTCGAGAGCGCTATTCAAGTTCGACAGCACTGCGGACCCTGCGACGGCGATCGACAGCATTCGTGTGATTATGCTCGATGCGGAAGCGAATGCGATGTACGACCCTACTCTGATCATGAGTAATCAATTGATGGGAGCGACGATTGTCTACAACAATGACGAAATCGTTTACGACGCTGGGTTCCGCTTGAAAGGCAGTCCGTTCGGACGCACGGACCTAGCCCTGCAGGACAGCTTTACGGCAACATTCCCGCCCGAGCAGCTGTTTCGCGGCGTACACGACAAAATTTCATTCGATGGGTCGAGCCGCAGTTTTCTGGGTCCCGATACCCACGACGAAATCCTCGTAAAACAGATGCTCAATCACGCCGGCGGCATCACCAGCATGTACGACGACATTGGATTCGTCCATGCACCTCTCCCCTCGATGTCGGGAACGAAACTTTTTCAGTTGGCTCGTTACGATAGCGTATTCTTGAATGAGTGGACGAATAGAGGGAACGAAGGATTGCTCTACGAGTTTGAAGCAATCAACTATTCCAGGAATACTGTCGACGGTAACGTGGAGAGTCTCAAGGACGCTCGTTTTGCCAGTATCATTGACGTTGACATTACCGATCTCGGCGATTCAAAGGAGGACTATCGCTGGCATTTCTTGGTCAAGAATAATCGCGATCAGGACGATTTCTCAAAAATTATTCCGCTCGGTAAAGCCTTCGATCTGACGGGTGCCGAGTTGGATGCGGCAACTCAGGAACTGATCGATGTCGACAACTGGATGCGAGTTTTCGCGTTCTTCTCGCTGAGTATGAACTTTGATATCTACACATTGCTGCACGATCACAATATCTTTCTGTACGTCCATCCGGAAACGGAAAAGGTGATGGTGTTGCCGTGGGATATGGATTTCTCGTTCTCGATGCCGACGGATTCGGATCTCCACGGCGACAGCTCCAGTCGCGTGCGTAATCTATCCAAGATAATCGAATTGCCCACGAACGAGCGCGTATTCTTCGGGCATTTGTACGACATGATTCAAACGACGTTCAATAGCGCTTATCTGCAGACTTGGGCGGATCACTACGCGACGTTCTCGACAGACGACTACTCTGCACACCCCGACAATATTCAGCAGCGAGCGGACTATGTTCTGTCGCAGTTGCCTGCGCAGGTTAATTTTCAAATTACTACCAATGCAGGTTTCAACTTCTCCACAACTGACGATGAAGTTACCCTGCGCGGTGATGGCTGGATCGACGTCAAGGAGATCGTGCTCACCAGCACGGGGCACAGTATTCCTGTAACTTGGACCGATGGTGATAGCTGGGAAGTGACGCTGCCGCTCATCAATGGTGCCAATGTCCTCAGTCTTCAAGCCTTGGACTTTCAGGGGAATCCTACCGGCACCGATACGATCCGAGTGACGAGCTCTGCTGGCGGCGCTGCACCGGTAGACGCGGTGCGGATCACCGAGGTCAACTACAATCCCCACGACCCAGCTGTCGGAAGCTTATTCGATAACGACGACTTTGAATTCGTTGAAATCAAGAATGTCGCTGCCCTACCAGTGAACCTAGCCAATGCGAGCTTCTCGCAAGGGATTGGCTTTATCTTCGGAGAAGTGTCACTGAATCCAGGCGAGCACGGTTTGATCGTACGCAATCAAACGGCATTTGAGTCTCGCTATGGAAATGCGTTGAATGTGCTGGGCGAGTACTCCGGTGCTCTCGACAACAAAGGCGAGACGCTAGAGTTGATCGACGGAGTGGGCAACCAGATTGCATTGTTTACGTATGATGATTCAGGCGAGTGGCCCGAACGGGCAGATGGAAATGCAGCTAGTCTGCACGTAATCGATACGGAAGCTGATTACAACGCTCAGACGAACTGGCGGTCCAGTATTGAATACGGTGGATCCCCCGGCGGCGACGCTCTGGAACCGTTTTACGACGTTGTCGTGAATGAAGTTCTCTCCCACAGCGACCTTCCCGATGTCGACTTCGTCGAGTTATTGAATACCACGCCGAATCCGATCAATATTTCCGGTTGGTTTATCAGCGACAGCAACAACAATTACTTCAAATATCGCATTCCCGACAACACCATGCTCAATGGTGGTGAATATCTCGTCCTTGACGAAACTCAGTTCAACTCCTCCGGTGGACCCAACGACTTTGCGTTCAACAGTGCTCACGGCGACCAGGCTATCTTGCTGGCGGTCGACCCACAGGGAATGCCAATCCGGTTTGCTGACGATTTTGAGTTTATTGCTCAGGCGAATTCCGAATCTTGGGGACGTTGGCCGAACGGAACGGGTGCCCCGTATCCGATGATTGAAGTCACTTCGGACGACGTTAATACTGGGCCGCGAGTCGGTCCGGTCGTTATCACTGAATTAATGTACAACGCTCCCGATCCGGATGGAGTTGGAGGCGTTGATCCCAACGACCTGGAATTCATCGAGGTTGCAAATGCTTCTGGCGAAGTTATCGACTTGACGAATTGGGATCTTGGGGCTGGGGTCACGATGGACTTTGACGCCGGATTGATGCTGAACCCCGGTGAGGTCATTGTCGTTCTTTCGTTCGAGCCGACCGATCCAGTGAATACCGCTCGCGTCGATCAATTCCGCGCGTACTATGGAATTGATGCTACCGTGCGTTTGGTTGGTGGGTTTAGTGGCGTTCTCGACAATGGCGGCGAACGAGTCCGATTGCTTCGTCCTGATTCGCCGCCGGCGGATGAACCGAATTTCATTCCGCTGTTGCTGGAAGACGAAGTGCGTTTCGACGACGTCGCGCCTTGGCCAACGGAGCCAGATGGCACTGGGATGTCGCTGCATCGCAACGGTGTTGCGGCTTGGGGCAACGATGCAGCAAGTTGGAATGCCGCCCTGCCGTCGCCTGGGTCATTCGACCTGGCGGTTCCGGTGCAGGTCGATTCCGTCGGAATTAATGCGAACATGATAGATCCTCCCGATCGAGGGGGCGCTGGGGCACAACCAACGAGTTGGACTCGACAGCGGAGTGATCTACGGCAACTCGTAGTGACGTTTACGACCAGTATTCTGGCGGATGAGAATGGCTTCGTGCTGACAAACCTCGGTGTTAATCCCGCAGCGGATCCCGATACTGTTATACCGCTGACGAGCAATCACATTACCGTAAATGGCAATACGGTCGTTCTGGATTTTGACGCCGACGAATTGTTGGATGGTGTCTATCAGCTCGAAGTCCTGCCGACGGTGACCGACTTAATCGGTACTCCACTCGACGGAAATGGGGACGGTTTTGGCGGTGATTCCTTCGTCTATTCAGGGGATACGAACAATAAGTTCTATCGGTTCTTCGTCGACTGGAACGGCGATTCGGGCGTTTCGGTGTTCGACTTCTCGACGTTTAGTTATTGGTTCGGTTTGCCAACTGGCGAATCGCCCGCGTACGCTGATGTAAACCGTGACAATGGCGTCAGCGTTTTCGACTTCACACATTTCAGTGACCAGTTTGGCAGTGGCGTTTCGTTGCCCGTGGCCTTCGCTCTGGCAGAAGTTCCCGTGGTGGCGACGCCCCAGATTGAGGCCGGTGAAGCTGAGGCTGGTCAAGTTGATGCCGCAATTGAGGCACTGCAGGGAATTCCAGTGGGCATTGAAATCCGCGACCGCCAGTTGCTTCTACAAGAGCAAGACGATGATGATGACGACGAGCTTGACGAGGCAATCGAGTTGGTCGTTGATGACTTGGCCGAATTCTGGTCGCGGATCCTGTAGGTGCCCGAAGGGCTTGTGGGACCGAACGGCCAATTGCTCCTTCCGCCGCGTTGACACAGCAACTGAATTCCTGGAAGCCTAGAAAAACAAAGGCTGACGGGAATTCGTGATGGCAGCAGTGAGCAAAGATCGGGGCTCTTCCTTTTTGCGGCGTTACGGTTATCTCTTCGAAGAGCGTTTCCCCTGCATCGTATTGATCGTTCAAAAAGACGATGAAAGTCAGGCGACTACTCTCGCCGTTATCCCGACGATACATGCCATCCAATGAGTAAAGTTGAACTTCGCTGACCGAACCAAATTAATTCACTCTCTGTCAGAACGGGTAGCTATATAACTACTAAGTTCCCAAAGGAGCTCGTTGGTGAGAATTCCGATTCGTCCCAAGATTCAGTACATTGCGGGATTCGTGCCGAAGCCCGCTGATCTTTTCTCGCAGCTGCGCGATACGGTGGCGTGGGACGAGAGGATTCGGACAAGAAAAACCGCTAGTTTTGGTGCGCCGTATAACTACTCCGGTATCGTCTACGCCGCTAAGGAAATGCCTGCCGAATTGATTCGAACGGCGGAGCGAATTCGTTGGCTACTCGACATGCAGGCCAACAACTGTCTGCTGAACTACTATCCGACGGGCAGTTCTTCGATGGGGTTTCACTCCGATGCGACAGAGGGCTTGCGACCCGGATCAGGTATTGCAATCGTCTCTCTTGGGGCCACTCGAACTTTCACATTTCGCGCAAAGAACGATAGGACGACAACTGCGGATTTCGTTCTGGAGTCCGGTTCCTTGTTCTATATGCCATTATCCGCTCAAGCAGACTGGCAGCATGGGATCTTGCCAAGCGATGCGTCCGAGGGGCGAATTAGCCTGACGTTTCGCGAATTTGAGAAGGACGATCCTAGCGGTCTTGAGTTGTAGGATTCGGCATTCATCTCCGCTGTGGTCATTCATTAAGTCGCGCGATACCAGTACTCGATTCTCTCGTTCTTCTCAGGGCCGGTCACGGTCCACAATAATTGGATCTCGTCTGAAGTTGTTGTCGGCGTCGCGGAATACAGGTCTTGGGCGGCGAAACGCAACGTCTTCACTTCGCCGAGTCCTTGCCAAACATTCAACGTTGTTCTTAGGCTGGGCATCTGTCGTCTTTGCTGGGGAAGATGGTAAGTGTGGGTTTAAGGTCGATTTGTTGTTCGCATTCGCCGACACGCAGCATACCAACTATCAACGCGAATCTCACTGAAATAGCGCAGGGAAACGGCTGGGAATCGGCCAGTTTTCTCACTGAATTGCCGGCGGCTGACATTAACGGTTGCAGTTTCTGCGGCATCTGTGAATAGCGTTTTCACGCTGTTATTTGGTGTTTAATTGGACGGACGTCTTGTTCGCAAGTCGCTTGAGTTTGAGGTACAATACAAGTTGGCGGAGCTAGACTCTAATCACGGGTTTGGGCCCCTTAATTTGTGGTTCTTCACTTCATAAATCCCACCTCCCTTTCTCACTCTACGTACCCCACCTGAAACTCAAGAAGTCGAAGATGAATCGTTCACACGTATTGCTTGTATTCAATGTTCTCTTGGTCGCACTAGTTCCCCACATCGCGGTTCCCCAAATCGCGGTTGCTCAGAATTGGGCGAGATTTCGCGGGACGAATGGCGATGGAATTAGCGCAGCGAAGACTGTCCCAACGGAATGGACCGAGAAGGACTACAACTGGGTAGTGGAACTGCCGGGCGGCGGACACTCGTCGCCTGTTGTCTGGGGCGACAAAATATTCCTTACCAGCGCAGATGAAAAATCGTATACGCGATACCTGATTTGCATTAGTACCACGGACGGCAAAGAACTTTGGGAACAAGAATATCCGTTTTCCAAGTTCAAACGCCACAAGGGAAACAGTTTCGCCACCAACACGCCATGTGCGGACGAGAAACATGTGTACGTGTTGTGGCAATCGGCGGAACAATCGACGCTGCATGCATTGGACCACGACGGGAATCCCGTTTGGAAATTCGACATGGGGACCTATAAGAGCGGACACGGTACCGGCAGTTCTCCCATTGTGTACAAAGACAAAGTGATCGTTTGCAATGACCACGATGGCGAAAATAGTTTCTTGATCGCACTTAACGCAACCGATGGCGAAGAGATCTGGCGGATACCAAGACCGGGCGACCGGGCATGTTACTCGACGCCTTGCGTCTTCGAGACGAAGGGGCGAGATCCCGAACTCATCTTCACTCATTCCTTCCAAGGGATATCTGGAGTGAATCCAGATACAGGCGAGCAGAATTGGATCATCGATGTCTTTGGGCGGCATCCGCAGCGCGCTGTCGCGTCGCCAGTCACCTATGGCGATCTCGTCATTGGCAGTAGCGGTTTCACGACGGCCGAAAAGAACTTCGTCGCCGTGCGTCCAACGGATTCAGGAACCGATAGCACGGTCAAAGAAATATATCGGCTGAACAAAACCGTGCCCCACATTCCCTCGCCGATTATTTACAATGGCCGCATGTTTTTATGGACCGACACGGGAATTTGTGTTTGTGTAAACGCGGTCGACGGAGAAAGTATTTGGCAAAAGAGAGTCGGTGGCAACTTTTTCGGTTCGCCAGTTTGTGTCGACGGCAAGATGTATTGTGTGGATGTCGACGGGGTCGTGAACATTGTGGCGGCGAGCGACGAATACGAGCTGCTTAACAAAGTGCAACTCGGCGAGACCTGTCGGTCAACACCTGCGGTCGCAAACGGCGTGCTCTACATTCGGACGTTTTCTCATCTCTATTCGTTAGGTGGCGGCAAGTAGTCAATGCAAACTGGCGCTAAATACCTATTTGCTATTCTGTCTCTAGTCGTTGCAGCCGCAGCCGGCTGGGCAGTCTTTCGCTGGTCTTCCGCAGTTGCCGAAGTTCCTAAGGTTGCTCGCAGCCAGAGGCCGATGGCTGTCGAAGTTGCTCGGCCGACTCGTAGGATGATAACCGAACGCATTGATTTCAACGGTAGCTTGGAAGCCAAGGCGGACGTCGAAGTACGTTCTCGAGTGCTAGGCTATATTCGCGTTCTTCCGTTTGATGTGGGCGATGCAGTGGGCTTCGACGAAAAAGAGAAAAACTTGCTCGTCGGCTTAGACGATGACCACGAATTGGAAGCGGTCGGCGCGGCAACCGCGGCCTTAACTTCCGCGCAGGCGTTGCTATCGACTTCAAAGGCCAGACTCGATCTCGCTACGAAGACGAAAGATCGAAATGTCGATCTCCTCATCACGGAAGCGACTACCGAGGTTGAAGTCGAGCAAGCGATTGGCATGTGGGAGATCGCCAAGACAGAAGTGGCATTGGAGGAAGCACGCGTCGTGCAATCCGAACTCAATTTAAATCGCTCGCAGTTGTTGCTTTTGCAACGTCATGTCAACGCAACTTCGGCTGGGGTCGTCGCAGAACGGTTTGTTGAAGTTGGGGACCTCGCCAATCCAAACGATCCGCTACTGCGAATTGTCGACATTTCAATCGTTCGAACATTGGTGAGCGTTAATGAAATCGACTACCAGCGATTGCGAGTTGGCCAGGTGGCGTCTGTTCGGGTTGACGCGATCATCGATCAGACGTTTAGTGGAACGATTGTTCGCAAGTCGCCAGTCATTGATCCGGCCACGCGAACCGCCGAGATTCAACTTGAAATTAACAACGAAAACCATTTACTCAAGCCCGGAATGCACGCTCGCGTGTCGATCGAATTGAGTCGTCGCGAAGATGTAATGGCGATTCCGCTGGCGGCATTGTTGGAGCATAAAGAACAGCCGAGCGTGTTTGTGGCCTCGGGCGACCCCACTTGCTGCCATTTACGGCCGATTCGTATCGGAGTTGTCGATGGCGAGTTCGTCGAAGTTTTGGCGGGAATAGAGACAGATGAAGCTGTCGTGACGCTCGGCGCTCGCATGGTCAAGGATGGTCAACAAGTCATTCCTGTCGTCAGTAATTCAACTCCGCAAGTTCCTCGCGAAGCACCTTTGACTATTACCGGAGAATAGCGGCGCGTTGACCCGCTTCGT
>JBLHLE010000133.1:0-10506 GCA_047620805.1 Pirellulaceae bacterium | reverse complement strand
GCGAGCCTTCGATCATCATTTTCCAAGGGCCATTGGTGTAGGTTGCGTCGAGCCCATAGGCCCAGACCGTTTCGTCAGGCAGCGCGATTGTGCTGTCGATCTGCCCCACCATGGCCGAGGCTCCCAAGGAAAGTTGCGAACCGTCTTCTCGCGTCCAGGTAGGTACGATGCGGGCGACGCCGGTGTTCTTTTCCGTGTAGCCAAAAACACTTTCCGCGTCGGCTCCAGCAAAGGAACCGTTGCTCTGATCCTCGTGGAAGAAGTATTGGAAGTAGCTGTCGACCTTCAGGCAACTATCGATCTCGGTGGTCTTTTCCCAGGAAAGCCCATAGTCGGCGTCGAGCTTCAAGCCGTCGAAGTAGGCTGCGTTGCCGAAAAAGACTCCGTCCCACATCAGGCCGAACCGGTTGTAGAGCTGGCCCGCCTTGAGCGTTCCCAGATCGTCGTTGGAAATGTATCCGTACAATTCCCAGGGCCAGACTTGATCGTCGATGAACGAGCGAAATGTGTCGGTCTCGCGGAGACGGAGTTCCATGTGTCCGCCGATCTTGTTGCCCGCGGCGGTTTTATATTCCGGATCGGCAAACAGATACCAGAAGTATGTATCGCGAAGCCCCGGAATGCCGTAGCCACCGGGGTCACCGTTGAGGCTCTGGTGAAACCAATGCCAGGCACCACCGGTGATGGGCATCTTGAAGTTGCAGCCGTTATCAAACATGCTGCCCAGATCGGGCAGACAGTCCAAGTCTGAGCCACAAAAGTACGGTTCACGCGAGACCACCCAAGGGTCGGGACAACAACGACAACAGTCCGAGCAACAAGCATCGCAGATCTGGCAACCGGTTTCCTCCTGGCTGCTCGCTCCCTCTTCCGAAGTAGAATCCAGGATAAACGAGACGTCGTGGCCAGGACCTGCGGCGAATACTTCGCACTGCGCGACGCCAAGAGTACCAAGAGTACCGATGACAAGCACGATACAATAGGTTCTAGACCGCATGGAATGGACTCCGAAATTGCAGTTCGATTTGACAGATGCGACAGGACTACAGCCAGGAGAAACCCCAACAGCTGCACATTCCTATCGACCGGTATTACTGCTACTTTTCGTTCAATGTCCAATCCCACTCGATGATCTTCAGCTTATAAGCACCCGATTTCAGCAAATCGCTGACATCTTTATCGATCCAAGGGGTTAGGTAAAGTTCAGGTTTGTCTCCTTTCACCGGCCGGGTCGGGTCTTTGAGGAACTTGGGACCATACCACTCGAAAATCTTCGATATTTGGATTTCCTTGCCCTCTTTATCCACCTTGAAATGGCGCTCGTCGCTAACAAACTTCTTGGCGGCAGCTTCGAGGTCCTGATCCAGGGACTCGCCGACATAGGCGCCCGCCTTCAAGGGCAGACATCCTCGATCAGCACAGACCACCGCGAAGTGGGCACGCATATCTTGGTAGTTGGCGATCAAACGGTCGTACTCGATTTCGCTGACCGTGAGTTTCTCGCCGGCCACTTCGTACTTGAGCTTGTCAAAAAAACCCTCGACGTCCTTGGGCGTATGCACGGGATAGTTGTCCACAATCGCCTTGATACAGCATGAGTTGTAGGCGTTGATGTAAAAGGCGATCTGTTCTTCGCGCGACATCGACTTGACGTCGGCCTTAGCTTGCCACTTCAAGAATCGATTGAATGCGGCCAGATCTTCGGGATTCTTCTTCAACTTGCCATACTGGAAGAAATCGCCCTGGACATACTTCTTTAGAATGAAATCGAAATCGGCCGCGGAACCGACCTCTGCGGCACTCGCGTCTTGAGCGGTCAGTAAGCAAAGTATTGCCAGTGGCAAGAGAACACAGCGAGATAGAATCATGATCTTGTTCCTCGATCAAGGAGAGGGTGTGTATAAGAGTGGTTTTCGGAACGATCGAAAACGACAGAAATTGCGCCTAAGCAACCAACCCAAGAACGGGGCAGCTGACCTAGGCCGCAAACTGCGGCCGAGAAGAAACCCGTCAGAACATGGCTCCACAAAGCCCACAAGCCAACGTGCGGACATGGCTCCTTTGCCCACATTGTGTGCAGGTCTTTTTCGGGGCCAGGCTTCGCTTTGCATCGTCTGCAACAGGCTTCGCTTCACCTGCGGCACACGCTGGATGAACTCGAGCCCTCGAGTAAATAGGTTCGCCACAAACGCTGCAGCATCGCTGCCCATCTTGCCGTGGAGGCGAATCTATTGGCTGATCACACATTAATAAACTCAAACAGGGGGCTCTCAAAAGTCTCGAGAGTCTTTTGTAATTGGCCCGCCACCTAATGTCAACTTTGTCGCTCCTACTAATGTCAACAAAGAATCTGATGGCAGGCCAGAATCTTCATTTGGCTCGATTTTTCAGCTCTCTGCGATTTATGGCGGGTTTTCCAAGGCGAGGAGATAAGCGACCCGGGACAGTGAGGGCGAAATGCACTTTACGGAAGCGCCTGTTGCAAGCCGACAGGTTAGCGGACGACGCGAGAACCATTCGCGCCAACTAGCGGCGGGGACTGCCGACATCCTCGCTGGCAGCGCAATCGATGAAAGACCGATGAGGACTTCGGGAAGAAAAAGTAGAAACGAAAGCAATGGCAAGCCTCCGCACTCCGTAAGTCAATTCCAATGCTCGGCAACCATCTCGGCGATGACGTCGAGCACGCTTTCGAGGCTTTCATCCTCCACCTCGCTATCAATTGCTTCCACTTCAACCCGTTTTCGAATAAGCGTCGACGGCTCCAACAACGGACTGGTTGGTTCGAGTTGCTCGACACCGATCTGCGGATTTTCCACGGCCACCGAATCTTCAACGGCGGGTGCCAGGAAGAAGGGGTTTGCGAACCCTACCACCGGTAGCTCGACATTGAGGCCAAAGTTATTTGAAAAGTGCGTGAAGTCAAACACACTCACGCCGTCGTCGCCATTCATATCAGCGTATAACGGCGCACGAGGAGTCTGCTGGCCAAACCAATAGCTAAACGTCGAAAAGTCAAATACCGATGTCCCGGCATCGCCGTTAAAGTCCGACTTCATCCGATAGAAACGGTTGGTGGAATTTCCACTGATAACGTAGGAGTCTCCCCCAGCGCCATCACCATTTCCGTCGATCCGGTTGCCAGCCGCATCTGTTACGTCGGCCGCGACGCGCAATTCATAGACACCACTGGTAATTTCATCGTAATCGAAAGTAAGCGTGGCAACATTGCCAGAAACATCTAACTGGCTGGGAATGAGTGTTATGAGGGTGTTTGGGTCGACAGAGGGATTGCGACCAAGGTTGGTAAGGAGAATATCGCCAACTTCAAGATCGACGTCCTCGCTAAATTCGACTTGGATATTAAATATTTCGCTGCGTTGTGAGGCCCAAGTCGTCGGTTGTTCCCTTCCATCTAAATCGTCGGGGTCCGTCATTCCAGAATTCAACTCGAAGCGAGATACGACCGGAGAGACTGTATCGACCGTGTATACTTCGTTGAGTGTGGGCGTTGTGTCGACCGGGGTGCCCGACGTATTCGTAATGTTATTTCCAGCGGTCACCTCCAAACCCAAAGTACCTTCGCCGGCAACCGTAAAGATGGTTACGGTGTATGTGGAAGCATCGTCGTCATCAGCATCATCTATGAAACGCGAGTTTGCGGTGGTGACGCCGTCCAGAACGACGGCAAAGTCCGCGGCGCTGACGTTTTCCACCTCGCGATTGAAGTCGACATTGAAAGTAACTCGGTTAGCGGTGCTGGGGTTGGGACCAGCTCGAGTAATAGAAAACGTCGGAGGCAGCGTGTCCACGTCGTACAACTGATTGCTTGTGGGCGTCGTGTTGGGCGAAAGTCCCGTCGCATTGGTAATGCCATTTCCGCCGTCCAGCAGCAATCCCAGAGTACCGAAGCCAACTACTGTGTTGACGGTAACTGTATAAGTAGAGTCGTCATCGTCATCCGCATCACCGACGACGACGTTGGCGCTGGCCGTGAGGCTACCGGCCAGATCAAGCCCAAAGTCTGCGGCGTCCACGTTTTGAACATCTCGACTAAAATCGACGCTAAAGACAAGCTCGCTGTCAGCGGTGGAAGAACTAGGGCCGTCTCGTGTAACGGCGAACGTCGGAATCACGGTATCCACCGAATACAACTCGTTAGTTGAGGGCGTCTGGTTAACCGGAATGCCGATAGCATCGGCGATGTTATTCCCGCCTACCAATTGCAAGCCCAAGGCACCGAAGCCAGCGATGGAATTGACGGTAACGGTGTATGTGGAGTCGTCATTGTCACCAGCATTGCCGACAACAACCGTGGCATCGGCCGTGACACCGATCAGATTAAGGCCGAAGTCGGCGACGTCGACGTTTTGTACGAGTCGATTGAAGTCGACGCTAAAAACGACGCTGCTGGCAGCCGTGGGACTGGGATCGTCACGAGTGATAGCGAAAGTCGGTGGCACCGCGTCCACTTGAATGTCTTTTTGGAAACTCAATGAATTCGGCGTACCCGGAACTGGCAAAATCAGTGAGGCATTCAACATCATCGCGTTCTTGATCGTGCCTCCGTTGAGCGTCAATGCGTTGGTGGCCGAGTAGGCCAAGTCGTCGGTGAAATCACCAGCTTGCACTTCGTAGGTAAACGTTAGAATGTTCGATCCACTGAGGCTCTCGTCGTAGTTGGCAAATCGACTCGCGCCGCCCAGATCCAGTGACAACTGTGGGTTCCCCACCACCGTCAAGTCTTCGCTGAAAGTTACCGTAAACTCGAGCACACTCTCAATGGTATAGCTTCCGTTCGCCGTCGGTGAAGTTACATTCGTGACCGCAGCGGCGGGCACCGAACCAGGGCTGGGGGCAAAGCCCTGCCAGCTCGTGGCGTAGTCGCCAATTGCGTCGTAGTCGATTCGGTTGATCGAGTGCCCCAGACCGTCAGCCGTAGTCGGCCATGGTGCACCATCGTCGTAATCGGTTCGGTCTTCCAGCAATCTGGGTGTAAATCCGGGCTCATCCAACGGTGGGGCATCTGGGCGCTGCAGGTGCAATTCTTCACCGCCGTTTGCAAGCTGTCCGATGAAAGGCCCAACCAGCGTAACGGTACCGTCGATCCCATGGGTTGCCTGAAAATCCGACAGCAGTTGGGCGTCGACATTCGGATCGAACGGGACAATGACCAAAAATGATTCGCCAGGGAACATGAAGTTGCCAGCAAAATCAAAATCGACTCCGCCTCGCAGTCGCCAATTTGTCATATCGATGGAATTCGACTCAGTATTATACAATTCGACGAACTCAAGATTTGCAGGCAGAATACCGTTACCGGGATCGACTGGATGATACTGAATCTCGTTCAGCACAACCGGCCCGATTCTGGGTGCACCGTTGGGACCGTTGAGTGATTCGGTAATCGCGGGATACAAGATACCGTTACCATTGGGCGTTCGCGCCCACGACTCGCCATTAGCTTGCGCACCGAATTCGACGTGATCAACAAATCGAATCGGGTCGCCGTTGACGTCGGTTTCGGCAAGGACCACCTCATCTCCATGTGCTCCGTTTAGAGCGAAGTCTCGAGGATCCACGCCCAGAGAAACATTGAAATCGTTTTCATCGAAAACCAAATATCCATTTCCAGGAACGAGCGTATTGGCCGGAACTATGAACTTGTCTAAATTCAACAGATTATCGCTGAGCAGCCAGCCGCCGATATTGATATCCTCTCCAGTGGTGTTGTGTAATTCAATCGAGTCAACTTGGCCTGGATCCGTGTGAGAAAGTACTTCGTTGACAACGATATCGAGCCTCGGTGGCGTATTGGCTACGCCCGGTGACCCGCCATAATCGGCGCTACTTTGCCAGCTGTCGGGATTAGCGTAGTCCACGGTATCGGCGACTGGCGTCAAGGAACTACCATTTCCGTCGGCACGGCCGGGCCAGTCTCCAGAGTCCGAGTAGGTGAAGTCTGCGATAATGGCGTTGTTCGAATCGACAACCTTGATGTGATCGCTCGTGCTACTTAGACCGCCGCTCCACTGACCAACTATGTTCAGTCCATTTCCGTACCTCTCGGCCATCGCACCGATGTCTTCCACGACCAAAAGGAACTCGTTGGGACCCAACATCGTGTTGGCGGGGAAGGTGTAGGTCACACCAGAAACAAACATAGCACCCGACAGATCGAGCGTTTCGGTGGGACTGATATTATGGAACTCGATGTACTCAAAATCATCCGACTTGTCGTACCCGGCGACGATTTCCGTCGCGGTGGCATCGATGGGGTTGTACATTACTTCCGTAATTCTAAGGAATTCTTGCAACGGACGGTCGACGACAGTACTCGTCACTGTGATTGTGATACTGCTGTCTTCGCAAACAGAATTGTCATCGCAGACAGGATTGCCCTCGAAGTCGAAGGCCTCTAACGTCACTTCGCTCGTTCCGCTGGGAACGGGAATGGTTACCTCCCAAGTGTCCTCGTCGATCCAGGTCACGTCGAGCGCGTTGTTGTCATAATGAATTTCGCGAACATTGATCCAACCAGTTCCTTGCAGCGTCGCCGCGCTGGCATCTACCGTGACTTCATTTCCGCCATTGGTCGTGAACTGAAACGGAACTTGGGGAATTTCGGCTTGAGCTTGGGAGCGAGCTGTAATGGTGCGGTTGGATACTTTGTTTAGCTCACCCGAGAAATTCTGACCCAAACTTTGGAATTCCGAAATCCAGGGCGAAATGTATTCCAAATTGAATGATCGATTCATCAAGTCCCACATATGTCCCCAGAATAAGCGTTCGACGTGAGGGATGTTGCGGAGTTCATCGAGTCGGCTGACGCCATTGCCGGCATCGTTATAAATAAAGTTCTCGGTTAGGTTGGCGAGATCTGCATCCCAGAACAGTGGAATGATCTTTCCGTCGGAAGGTCGTTCGTAAACCCGCAAGTTCTTGGGGCGACGGAATCCGTAAGTATCCCAATTCCCGAGCCAAGACTGAGTCGCGTAGTGTCGCATCCAGAGATCGACATCCATCACTTCTTCGGCGGCATCGTAAAGATCGTTTCCAGAATTCGACAGAGCTTCCGTGAGACCCACTATCTTCTCGAAGTCATCCTTCACACGATTGTTCTTGATCAACAACTGACCCCGATAGTTCTCTGGATCGTCGCCACGATAACGCATATCTTGAGCACTTACGCCCGTGTCGGTCTTCAACCCTTCGGGTGCCGGCTGCGGACCGGTTGGGAAAGTTATATCGTCCAACTCCCATTTCGTGCCGTCCGAGCCATTTAAGAACTGCTCTTCCAAGAAGACGTCTTCGTAACGCGCCAAGTTTAGTAATATCGACCGACCGCTGTGCTGAGGCGTCACAATGTACGAAATGTCGTCGTACATCGAGACCGAGGAACCGCCCGCGCGACTCACCATTTGTTTCATGTAGATCTCGTTGAGTCCATTCATATCCAAGCGAATCGACTCGTGAACTCCATGATACTTCTGCTCGGGATTCAACGCGACTTTATAGCCACTGTTGGGACGTATGTATCTGCTTCCTGTTTGGCGGACGCGAATGTTGTAATAAATGTCCTTGTTGTTCACAATTAGCGTCGCGCCAACCGTGTCGTTACTCATCCGTTCCTGTTGCGAGAAGAGATGCGAGTTGTCGGCAGGCGCGATGATCAACCGCAACGTATCAATTGGATTGTTGGTCTGGAGTCCCTCGAAAACTTCGTACTGCGCTCGCGAATCCTCGCCCTCTTTTGGGAAGGTAGAAACCGCCCCCACCGCATCCTGCCCTGCCACGTAGAACTGAACAACATCGTTCGCTGCTCGTTCGGGAATGATCGCTCGATACAGTCCGTCACCTCCCAATGTCATCGGAGTGGTGCTGAACTGGTCAGCGTTGACTCGCCAGATGAGGTCCACTTGCGACAGCCCATCGGGATCACTAGCTGCGATGGTTACGGTAACTGTTTCACTCGGCAGCGGAACGGCAGGCGAGTGTCGTAGACTTTCATAGGTTGGACCAGCATTGGCAAGGAAATTGGAATTCACGGCCCCGGGCGTTCCCAAGTTCTCAGGCACTTCTAGAAGCGCAGTATTGCTGGCGCGGTTGAAGTACAGTCGGTTGTTCAACTGACTGTTGCCCGCCACCCAGCGCAATCGAAATGACATTTCATAATCGCCGCCATTGACGAGTGCAGCGTTATTGATGAAGGTCGTTTCGGCATGGTCGTGCACATGTGCTTGGGCGCCACGGGCTGTGACATGAAGCACTTGGTTGCCAGCATCGGCAGGGTCGACGACGACTGTACCAACGTGGTTACCGATCAACCGCCAAGCCGCTGGCGAAGCTCCTAGCGGATCGCCTTCAAACGATCCATTCTGCATCATTTCCGTCGCTGTAGTATCGGGATTTAGCACGACACTCACATCGTCGATCAAGAATTCACCCGCATCCAGCAAACCGAAAATGAATTCATTAAAGGTATTGTTGATTAAAGCGACATCGGCATTATGGCGATATGAGTAAGTCGTCCAAACGGCCGCGTCCGACTCGTCACTGGCATCCCAAACTTCGCCTCTCGCATTGTCCGCGAATGGATCTGACAACTCTAACGACGAACCGCCACCGTCCGCATACGCAGCCCAACTCCCGCCGTCATAGTAGTGAACCTCATCTGCCAAGTTGCCGGCCGCGTCTTCCAGTCGAATTCGATCGTCGCCATTGCTGAGCACTCCCGCGAACGGACCGACGATATCAAGTGTTGGATATTTTGTTTGCAAAGCTACGGGGTCGCGCGCGATCAACAAATACTCGTCGGGTTGAATTGTGGTTGTGGCAGGGAAGTCGTAGCGTACCGCATCGTCTAACTTCCATCCCGACAAGCTTATCGGAACGGCACCTCGATTGTAGAGCTCAATCCACTCTTCAGTCGACTCGGTGTAGGGTACAGGGTCAGCGCGAAAGTGGTACATGACCTCGTTAATGACAATGTCGTCATTGAAAGCAAACGAATTCGCGGCATTGGGCGTCCCAACGTCTGGATACAACCAGCGACCGTCGTAACGATCGGTGAGCCCGCGTAAACTCGTTGTAACACGACGACCGTCGATGACCGTGTCGCCAGCTGGATTCAGCAAAAACACGTGGTCGTTATTGTCGACGTCGAATCCCAAATCGGTTTCATCGATGACCAAAAACTCGCCCGAGTTCAATGTTTGCGCACCAAGAGTGAACTGCCCCGTCTCGGTTTTCACTTGGTAGCCTGCGACATCTATCGCGACGCTGCCCGCGTTGGTGATTTCAAACCAGAATTCGCCCAGTCCAGTCGCGGCGGCAGAGACTTCGTTGATGAAAGTGTCGACCGGTGCTCCCTGGACATCAAAGTTCTGCGCGCCAGGAGTTCCTCCAACTTGCGGACTGAATGTCCAATTCTCAGCGAATGCCGAATTGGTAAATTCATTTGCCTTCGCCAACGATGCGCCGGAACCATCCGCCACCGATGTCCAATCACCACTATCGCCGAAGTTTACGACGTTCAACAATCGCTCGTCATTGTTGTACAACCGCAACTCTTCGCCCGCGTTATTTAGAGAGCCGCCGAACGGCCCCAACACATTCGTCAATCCGGTTTCCGCTTCGAGCTCCGCCGGTGTCTTTGCGATGACAAGGTATCCACGCCCAGGGATCGTAGTACCGTCCGCGAATGTGTAATCGACCCCTCCCTCGATTCGCCATTCAGACAAATCGATATCAACTGCCAATTGATTGAACAGTTCGATATATTCCAAGGATTGGTCGGGGTCTCCCTCGGGGTTGTACATCAGTTCGTTGAAGACAGCAGTGCTGTCCAAAACTAATCGCCTCTCCAAAGTTTCAAGTTGAGGCTTAAACGAACGCAGAAAGCGACGACGGTTGGCAATTCGGAGTCTCGTGAACACAAGGCAACCCAATTAGAAACGGTATGAAAAACAAGAAAAGAAAACCACCATAGATTGTAGCTGATCTGCCTTTCAAGATCGACTGTTTTGTCGTTAGTGTCGTGCGAATTCCAGGCAGTTTCATTGGCCACAGGTGAAATCAAAGTGAACTGGAATAGCAGTACGAGTGAAACCGACCAATCCATCATGGGATCGTGATCGATTCTGAACAGAACGAAAATGAGATACACCCAACTCACCACCACGCCCAAGAGCGATGTAACGATTCGCAGTTTCCGAGACGCGTCGCCTAGAGCACACCAAAACGACCAGATCCCGATTTGCCCAAAAGCCACACCAAACCCAATGAGGGCCAGTATTTCATCTCCACCGTCGAAACTTGAACTGACCAATCATGACGGTTGAGAACGTCCAGCCGGTGGGTACTTCGTTATCGTCAGCGCGTCATCGATCGGCTCATTGCGAGGCGAGGAGGTGGGGTCGTTTTGTGTTGTTTGACGATCGTCCATTTAATACTAGAGCGAATTATTCATGAGTAGAACTTAGCTCATTGCAAGTCGTTTGTGGA
>JBLHLE010000132.1:0-10580 GCA_047620805.1 Pirellulaceae bacterium | reverse complement strand
TGCGCTTCCCGCGCGCTCTATTGGTATCAACGCAGCCTCTCACAACTCGCAGGATTGGAGAAGCTGCAAGCGGAGAAGAGAATCAAAACTCTAAAAGAAACCCATCAACTCGACTAAGCGACAGGCGTACTAATTTAACTTGCTTTCGCGATGAACCTATCGAGAGTCGCTGATCATGGATCTAACAAAATACTATACCGGCTGGCTAACGATTCCACTGGAAGAATGCCCGCCCAACCACTACCGACTCCTGAACCTGCCGACCAACGCGCCGCAGGCCGCTATTCAATCGTCCTCGGACGAACTCGTCAGCATGCTGACACCGCAACTCAGCGGCGACCATGCTGCCGCGGCTGCCGAGATGTTGCAGCAAGTAATCGCGGCTCGCTCGGTCCTATCAGACGCGGCATCGCGAGCCAGTTACGATCAGCAGTTTGCGGGTAGCGGCTCGGCAATTGCATCCGTCATATCGCCAACAGCTGCCGAAAAGCCACTGCGTCGAGCAGCTCCACTCAAAAAGGCTCAACCACTAGCTCCGACAGAAGCAGAACCGGCTGTCGCAAAACCGGCGCCACCAGCAGCACAACCTATTCTCGTTCCCAAACCCGCTTCGGCGAGTCCTACCTCGGATTCCGTGGTGATGGATGCGGGCATGATGAGTGGCCCCTTGCCGCCGAAGCTACCCAGCAAATCCGATCCCAACGACCCGAACTCCGCCGAACGAAACTCCGCCGAACGAAACTCCGCCGAACGAAACTCCGCAGCGCCGATCTTGGTTTCACAATCGGCCGGCGAAAACACGACCAACTCAGAGCTGGACATGGAGGAGGACTCCGCGCGAATCCAACCCAAGAAGAAAGCCAATCCACTTTTGGAAGTCGTAAAGATAGGCGGCGGCAGTGCAGCAGGAATTTTGATTGGTTTATTGATTCTCGGCTACGGACTCGGTCGCGGCCCCTTCGCGCCGCGAAAGGATCGCCCCAAACCAACCCCCGAAGAGGTTGTGATTGACGATACGCAACCCGAACCACCTCGTCGCAGGCCTCCGTCACGCCCCTCGCGCGTAAATCCCTCGCCCGTAAATCCGTCGCCAGTGCCGTTACCCTTTAGTCCAGGCGACGCTGTTGTTGCGAAATCTGATTTCGTCTTGCAGCCTGCGGATTTCGAGGACTTAGTCGTCCAGGCGCCGAGGTATGTGTTTACTGCGGCCAGCGCCGCTTCTCCGTTTTCAATGCCCGCGGCAAGTCCGGGAGGGCCACCTACCCAACCGAACAACAATCCTAACAGCGGTCCGATCAACCCCTCAAATCCCGCTAGGGGCAATCGGCTTCCGGTGCCACCGGACGCCGATCTGGCTCGAGGCAGAGGATTGGTTAACGACGTCTATGAAGATCAATTCACCGCCATGACGTCCCCCAGAGCTTTCCAAAATCTGGCTCGTACGCTGCAAACGAAATCTAGAGAACCAGCCAACAAAGGGGCTGTGCAATACGTCCTTTTGGAAGAAGCGGCCAACGCCGCGGGCGACGGACACGACATCGTCTTGGCCTGGTCGGTATTGGATGAATTGTCGTCGCTGTTTGAAGGCAACGTCGTCGACAAACGCGAAGCAGCTCTTCGTAAATGCTCCGAAGTTGTAAAGCGCACCAAGGAGTTCGAACTGGTTGCCGAGTATTGGATCAAACTCTTCGATGAAGCGATTCAAACTGACGAAATCGACGCTGCGGGCAGGTTCGCGGTAGAAGCTGAACGCGCCGCGACACGAAGTCAGAACTTGGCGTTGCAAAAATTTGTCAAAAACGGCTCCCGCGTCTACGACGAAATCAAACGCGCCTACGACGTCGCGTACGCCAACCGCGAAACTTACCTCGCCAATCCCAAGGACGATGAAGCGGCGGCAAACTGGGGCGAATACCTTTGCATCTATAAGAACGAATGGACAACAGGATTACCTTTGCTCGCAAAGGGACAAAACGATTACGCGATCGCGGCCAAGAGCGACAACGATTCCGCGACGACCGCCATCGAAGAACTTGCCACCGGTGATCAATGGTACAAATTGGGAATTGAGGAAAAGCGTAGCGTACCTCAACGGTTCATAATGGACCGTGCAGCTTCTTGGTACGAGAAGTGTGCCAAGAATCTCAGTGGATTCAATAAAGCGAAAGTCGGCAGAAAACTGATCAACATTCGCGAAGCTCAGCTGAGTTCATTTGCGAGATCCGTCTTGTTGCTGCCAACCGCGGCAATTACCAGCAGCTTTCGTTGGAAAAGGAACGAAGACCGCCTCGAAACCGCCGATTCTTCCAGCTCCTCTCCACTCAGATTCTCGGTCGAGTCAGATAGCACCTACGAGTTGCGCGGCAATCTGGCGATTGCAAGATGGACCACTCCGATCACCTTGAATATTCCCGTTGGCAACGACCGTCGCGCAGTTTTGACACTTGCCCCTCCCGGTGGCCAAAGTTGGCTCGGCAGCACACAAAAGGTGCTGTCCGATTTCATTACGACGCCGCAAGTATTCTCTCCCAATCGAGAGAATCAGCTATCAATCCAAGTCATATCGGTTGGACAAAGCGATGCAGCGATATTTGTTCGAGCCAATGATGCGTTGGTCCTAACGTGGACGGGCAGTATCAACGAACTACCATCCACCAGACAATCGACGTTACAAAGACCACAAGTCAATCAAAATTTCGTTCGCCAGCGAACGACGAACGTGAGCAACGTCGAAGGAATCGAGTTTGGTCCCGGCAACGACAATACGCTGTACCTACGTGGCTGGGAAATGAGAATGCTGTCAAGCCAACTCAAACGCACTCGTTGAGCATGAAACATTCTGCTCGCCGCCACCCGTTTACCAATTGGCGATTTGATAATCCTTCAGGAACTTGCCCCACAGATGTTCGCCTGAATTCAAGCCGGCGAAGATAGGGTCACAGATACGCGCGGCGGCGTCGACTTGGTCCAATGGAGTGAAGAAGCCGTGTTGCTCGCGTTTTCGTTCGGCGTCGTTGGCTGGATCTTCGTCAGTGATCCAACCGGTATCCACGCTGTTCATGTGAATCCCATCGGTGACGTAGTCCTGCGCCGAGGTCCGAGTCATCATATTGAGCGCCGCTTTGGCCATATTCGTATGCGGATGTTTATCCGTCTTGTAAGCGCGGTAGAAAATCCCCTCCATGGCGGACACGTTTACGATATGTTTGTCGCGTGACGGTATCCTCATCATCAACGGCTTGAGGCGGGCGTTGAGAATGAAAGGAGCAACGGCATTGATGAGATGGACTTCCAGCAACTCGACGGTAGGGACATCAGCCAACGGTAGTCGCCAGCTGTTGATCGTCCGCAGGTCCACTTGCTGTAAGTCGCCATCTAGCTGCCCGGCGGGAAATATTTCTTCTCCGCCGGCGTGATCGCCTGGAGCCAATGGGATCTGCGACAGCTCGGCCGCTCGTTGAATTCCGGCGAGACTGTCGCTCACCTGCAGCGGAAGATCCTGGGCTGCGATTAAGTCCGCTCCGCCACTGCGCCGCAACTGTTCGTACGATTCCAGCAGAGGTTTTGCCGCGGCGGGCAGCGTTTCCACCAGCCTCGCCTCTGCTTCCATCAGATGAGCATAAAAACCTGGCGGTCGGCGGACGGTTTGGCAGGCGTTGTTTAAAATAAAATCGAGCTGCGGTAATGACGCGGCGAGATGTTCGGCCAGCACCTCGACACTGGGCGTATGCCGCAAATCTATGCCGTAGAGCTGAAGCCGATCTTTCCACTGCTCGCTGTCTTCTTCGTCGAGAAATCGTTTTGAGGCATCGCGGGGAAACCGCGTCGTCACGACCACGTGGGCACCGGCACGCAATAGCTTCAATGCCGCTTGATAGCCGATCTTCACTCGACCGCCAGTTAGCAACACGTAACGGCCCGTCAGATCCGCTGTTTGGTTTCTTTTGGTCCAATTAAATTCCGCACAGTCGGGACATAGCGAGTCGTAAAAAACGTGGACTCGGTCATAGTCACGGTTGCAGATATAGCAGTTTCGGGAAATGTTTAACCGCGGCCCGAATTGGTCGTCGGGCTGGCTGCTCGGCGGCGGGCTCGACGTCTCAAACGGTTCCGGCGGACATCCCACGCGAGTCCGCTGCGAAGAGTTCTGCAGGCGGATCCCAGTTTGATTGAGAAGCAACTCGTCGTCTTGCTTCAGCCGCGCGCGATCCGCTTGTTCGCGTTTCCGCTTTGCCCATCTCAGTTGATCTTTAGACGCCCGATCGGGAACCGCCACCCTACCGGCAGCTTGCATTATTCTGCGCAGCTCATCTTGTGACAATTGGTCCAGCAGACCGCGATCCTCGCCGATCGATTCCAGGATCTCGATCGCCTTTTTGATGCAGTCGGCAGTCGGAGCAGGTTGTATTTGCGATTCAGAATCGTCGGCCAAGGTCGTATCCAGTCAATTTCAGAACGATAGTTACTCAGCTATTAGGCTAACAGCCTTCTTCGAAACGCACAATTTGCGTTGAACGGAAGTTCGCCAAAAGAATTCGCAAGTTCATCTACCAGCTAGCCCGCCAAGAGCTGCTGACTTCGTGCCACTAGCTCAGAACCACTAGCTCAGAACCAGAAGCTCAGAACCAGAAGCTCAGAACCAGAAGCTCACTTCGCCTTGCCTTCAACAATGAATTCACGATCAATCTTCGTAATGTTTCCTTGTCGATCTTTGACGGACACCGAGATAGATCGCTTCGACCCGGACGGCAGCGGTTCATTCAACTGCAATTCGTAGATGCCGTCGCCAACACTCTTGAATTGTGGTCCAAGGTTTTCGCCTGGCGCGATGCCATTTACGGCGAAGTCGGTCGTAACGGTGAAGCTATCGGAGACGATTCCTGTGTAATAGTCGTCCATACCAATCAGTATTCGCTTCACATCCGAGACCGATCCAGCGGCGGGCTCCGTCAGGGTTAGCGTTGGACGTTTATCGTCGCTCGCCCAGCCGAAACCTCGTCCCTCTGGATTACTCGCGTCGTAGTCGAGGTCGATTGGACATCCGAGGTCGATCCAGCGGACGATGGTAAAACGGTCTTCTGCTGTAAGCGGTTTGACCTTTCCGGCTTTAACCGCAGCGGCTGGCGGCATCGCGCTGCCGCGGAAGTCGAGGTCCGATTGATCTCGATTGGCTCTGGTGTCCGCGACACTTTCGCCTGCTAATTCCAGTGTACTGGCATTTCCGGCGACGCGGGCAGAGGGAAAGTCGTCGTTCGACCAACCGTCGAGCCGCTGGCCATAAACTTTCCAGACTAGCAGACTGCGGCGGGACTGAAATTTTCGAACATAGCGAGACGCATTCGTTTGTCGCCATGAGCCGTTGTGGATGATTGGCTTGTGACCGTATTTCGCCTTCGAGTCCGCGGCGAGACGATAATAAGTCGCGGGCCAAGCGCCGAAGTTCGGGATGTTTTCGACTTCGCCATCGGCGTCGAGGTTTAAGTTTCCGGCTGGCTTCTGCCCTTCTTTCTCGGTGTGACACGCGACACAACTTCGCTGCAGAATGGGCTTAATGTCGCGATGGTACTCAACATTAACAATTCCGGATGATTCGAAGCGCAGACCGGACTCGTCTTCCACGTCCCACTGTTGCTTCGCCTCGTCGTCTTCTTTGGAAGCGAGCAGGGGAGTCCGTTTTGTCAAATCGAAGACTGGATAATCATCTCGCGCCGCCAGTGTCTCCTCGAACATGGTTGGCTTCTGGCTGTGCGCGTGACAGCCTCCGCAATCATGTCGAACTTCACCGGGCCGCAGCTGATGCCACGTCTGAGCCATATTTAAAACCATCCCGTATTTGTCGAGAGTCTGAAAAGTGAACACTGTGTCAGCTGGCAGCTTTGCCAGAAAACTGGTGTCGGGATTGCCATCGGGATCCATCGTCTGTTTTCCATCACTGTCGAACTTGCGGAGTGGAATCTCTCCTAGAATCCGGAGTCGCTCACTTGCGTGGCTAAAAAACAACCGCCCACTTTTCGGTCCGCGATGACGGTCCGTAGTCGGCTCCATGGCCAGCACTCGGACGGCATGTATCGCGTCATTATCGTACCGGCCGGCATCGGATCCTTGATTAAACCAGTTCAACGATGCCCCGTTTTCGGACGTGTTAAAAGGATCGAGTCCGCGATAATTATCGCGCTGCTTCGTCCCGGCAAACGTAGCCGTCACTCCGCCTGCGGTGACTGCCCCTTCGGGATAACTCTCTCGTTTGTAGAAGCTGGATGTTCCGACGAGACCAAAAGGAGTTCCGGCGGGCAGATGCGGAGACAACGATCCATCATTGGCCAACGGCTTGAGCGTCGCCGGTTCAGGAATACCGTAAATTCGTTTATAAGGGACCACCGCGCGCGGCCATTGCTCGTTGTAGTTGGGATCGTTTTTGATCAACAGCATCTCGTCGGGCGTGTCGATCGGTTGACCGCTCTTGATCAAGTAGAGTCCGCCATCAATCGCGGGCAGCTGCAAACCATTCTGGTGGTTCGCTGGCCCCGGAGTGTAAACCGTCAAAAGATGATTATCCGGAGCGCCCGAAGGGTGCGTAAATTTGCCAACTCTTGGCGAGTCATTTCGATCGACGAACGACGGGTCCGCCAAGCCTTCGCCGTTATTGGCAAAGCGAGTGAATGACTCGACACCGTAGGGGCTGAACGGCAATCGGTACAGTTTCGGTTTACTGTTGTAGAATCGCCCAAACCGCAACGGCGGGTTGCGCGGATCGGCTCGCCAAGCCGGGCCAAATGCGGAATAGTCTTTTGGTACCGTCGACGGTAGCTTCACGTAGGCGCCGAAACCACTGTTATTCGAATTGTAATATTCTTCCGCAATGATGGACCCGTCCGAAATCTGCGTTTGAAAATGGAATGCGTTTGGCGCTGAGCCCGTATCGAAGGCGCTGATCACCGGCGCCCAATTCGTACCGTCCGGATGAATGCTCCATAGCCCCCATAAGATGCTGTTTCGCAACCCTTGCGATTCCATCGAACTGAACAAGATTCGACCGTCGGTCAACACAACGGGATGAAGCGCCATTCCAATGTTTAGATGACCAATACACTCGACGTTGGTGCCATCGTCATTCATGACGAATAGCTGAAGAGTTGGTCCGTTGTGTTTCGGTGGGCGGAATCCGTCGCGATTACTGGTAAAGACAAGTCGTCCACCTGGCAGCGGATAGGGTCCCATGTTGAAGACACCGTAGTCAAACCGCGTCTTGCCGTCTTCACTCGAAACGAAGTCACTCGACCAATCCGCGGCCCCGGTGTTGGGCGTAAATTTTTGGTGAGTCAGACGAATAATGTCTCGAGTCGCCAGCTCGATCTTGTAGATATCCGCTCCCGCTTTCGGATACTTCCCCGCCCAGTTGACAGTCATATCGTGAATGTGCGTATAGAAGATCCATTTCCCATCGTGCGAAACGACGGGGTCGGTGACCGATCCTTCCCCCCCCTTGACCAGTACTTCCTCGCTCCCGTCCGGCTGCAGCAACATCAAGTCACCACCGGGATCCATTTGAACCGGATGAGCGATCTCCGCCCATTTCGAGGAGGCGTCGTTTCCTTTGCGGGGCACTCGAACATAAACGAGTGGATAGTCGAGCTTCACTGAGGAATCGCTCGAGATGTGCGGCACTTTGAGATCAATCGGATCCGGATAACGTTTCGAATCTTCGTCGGCCGCGATACTCACAGAATATGTAGAGACCAGAACGAGGATCAAGGCCATGGATTGAGTGAGTTTGTGCTCGCCAAAGCATGTAGCAGCAAGCTGAAATTGAGGCTTTGCGACCGCATCTGTCGAATCGGGAGAAATGCATGATTTCATGATCAATTCATTTTCTTAATTTAGTGTGCCTGCATCTGTCGTTTACTAATCAGACGTTGATGGCCATTATCCGCGTATTGAAGCCGGCAATCTAGCGCGAACAAAACAATTCCGTGGATATTTTGCAGAGAGGGAGCGGTTATCGACGCGTTAACTACTTTGTTGCGTTGTCGTCCCAGCGTTTGCTTGTCCGCCGTTTCCGAAATAGAATATGACGCTCTACGCGCTCGAACTAGACGCGTTCGACTTAGACCAGGATTATCAACTATGAATACTCTTCTTCGTTACCAAGCCACGTTAACCGCAACGGCGGTCGCGTTGATTTACTTAACTGTTGCCCAAATCGCTAGTGCGGACCAGGGACTGGTCGCTATCTATAGCGATGCAAATCAAAGCGTCCATCGGATCGTGCCGACGCCGAATTTTATGTTGGCAGCCGACGAGTCCATACACGCTCAAATCTCACCGGAATTTAGCGCAGTCTACGACGGCGTCTTGAAAATTCGCCGCGGTGGCGAATACATGATTACGGCGGACGCGCAAGTAGTAGTCGATGGTAACGACATCAATGGCAAGACTGTCCAGCTGACGCCCGGCGACCACAAATTATTGATCTCCTATCGGCGGAAAGCTGGCGCCGCCAGATTGCAACTGCGTTGGAAATCAGATTTCTTTGTCGAAGAGCCGATTCCGGCGCGAGCATTCAATTACGACAACAACTCAATTGACGCCCCGACGAAATCGTGGGCGCAGATCGAACACGGTCGCGTGCTTTACGAAAACCTCAGCTGCGGATCATGTCATGGCGCCGAGCGGTGGAACCTCACCGCGAATAAGGCGCCCGTGCTCAGCGATGTGGGCTCGCGAGTTACAGACGAATGGCTCTACGCTTGGTTGAAGAATCCAAAACATTATCGCGAGTCAACTGGCATGCCGGTGCTCCTGACAGAAGAGCAAGATATTCGCGATGCTACCGCCTTCCTCGCCTCGCTGCAGTCAAACACGACCACGGAGTCGACAAAGAACGCCGAACGCGTCGCAGCGGGCAAGGAGATCTTTGAGCAAGTCGGGTGTAACAAGTGCCACACTAAAGCCAAGCACTCATTGAAATCTATCGGCAGCAAGTATCGGTCGAGTCGCGAGCTGGCCGGCTTCATTGGCGATCCGCTTCACGTAGATCCGAGCGGACGGATGCCACAGCTGTTCGAGCCCGAAACTCAAAGTAACGACATCGAACTCGTATCTGAATATCTCTTTCACTCGATGAGAGGGGAGTCCAATTTCGCCAAGTTTCCAGGCGGCGAGACAAATCGCGGGCAGCAGTTGATTCAGTCAACGGGATGCATCGCCTGCCACGCCGTCAAACTAGATGGCAAAGATTTAACGAGCAGTTTGCAGGCTCCGCTTCTCGCTACAGATAATGTACAGATTGAGGCCGACAAAGGATGTTTGGCAGCAGCTCCTCCCAGTCGTTCTCCAAAGTTTCAATTCACTGAGGAAGCGCGTTCTAGCCTGCGAGCATTCTTGCAGTCGGTTTCCAAACAGCCAGTCGTTGCAAAATCGCCCGTCGAAACTTTTCACCGTCGAGTGCAACAATTCAACTGCACTGCATGCCACGCCTTGAACGACCAGAACAATGGTCAAGGGCAGGAAGTGACGGACACTGGCAAGATCCGAAAGATCGAGCAACCGCCAACTTTAACCGCCGCCGGCGACAAGCTACAAGTCGAGTGGATTCGCAAGGTGCTTCTCGAGCAAAAGCGAACACGTCCTTGGATGAACATGAAGATGCCGCATTTCGGCGCCGGAGTAGAACAACTGCCGGCGCTCTTCCCGGCCGCATCCGGCAGCCCAGCAAAGGATGACGCTGCACCACCGAAATTCGAACTAGCCGAACTTGGCCATCAGATTATTGGAGTCCAGCGGGGACAAGTTGCCTGTATCAATTGCCACAACTATCGCGATCTCAACCAGCAAAAAGAGGGTGTCGTTCCGGCTCCCGACATGGCTGAAATTGCCCAAACGGTTCGTCGCGAGTGGTTCTATCGCTGGCTTCAGAATCCTTCGCGACTGCAACCTGGCACGTCAATGCCGCAATTTTTCTTAGAGCTAAAGGCTGAAGAGCGGGACGCGAAGATCGATCAATTGTGGTCCGCCTTGGTTAATCAAGCAAAACTACCATTACCCAAAGGCTTGCTGGACCAGCGGGCTGAAGGATCCCAAGTGGTCGTTGGTGACGATCCGGTCGTCTTTCGAGTTGCGACGAAGATTACACCGAAGATCCAGATCGATCGCGCAATTAATGTCGGCTTGCCTGGAAATCTGAATTTCACCTTCGACGCAGCGACGGCGCGCTTGCGAGGCGTGTGGAAAGGAAAGTTCATCAATGCGGGGCCCGCCTGGAATGGTCGCGGAGGCAATCCCGTCACTGTTATCCCGGAATCAATTTTTGTTACGCCCGATCATTTTCCACTGAGAATAGGAGACGCCACAGCCGAACCGGCGGTCCGCTTCCGCGGTTACGACCTGGTGCAAAAGTATCCGGAGTTTCGGTACACCGTCGACGGCGTCAATGTCCGCGAGCGCATCGAAGTGACCGAAACGGAACTGATTCGAAAATACACGATCGAAAATGCGAGCAAGACGGTCTTCTTCAGCGAAAATGAAAACGCCAAAGGTGCTTACTCCTCCAATGTCGGTAAGTTTGACAATGGTGTCCTCAA
>JBLHLE010000131.1:0-10599 GCA_047620805.1 Pirellulaceae bacterium | reverse complement strand
TGGCCCTGGGCGATGATGACGACGCGCTTGCAAAGTGCCGCCACATCTTTCATGTAGTGGCTCGTTAGCAGGATCGTGATCTGCCGTTTCTCCTGGTAATACTTAAGGAACTTTTGAATATTGTGCTGAGCGACGACATCGAGGCCGATTGTGGGTTCGTCCAAGAAGAGGATTTCGGGGCTGTGCAGTAGCGCAGCGGTGAGTTCCATTTTCATCCGCTCGCCCAGCGACAGTTCTCTAACGGGTTGTTTTAGCAGCCGTTTGACGTCCAGCAGTTCGGTGAGTTCGGTGAGTGTGTTTTGAAATTGGGCATCGGGTATGCGATAGATCTGTTGGTGCAGCCGAAAGGATTCTTGAGCGGGTAGGTCCCACCAAAGTTGGTTTTTTTGTCCCATCACTAGAGCGAAGCGACGGCGGTAGGCATTTTCGCGTTTCCATGGGGTGTGCCCCATGACGGTGGCGGTGCCCGCTGTTGGATTGATGACTCCGGAGAGGAGTTTTAGGGTCGTCGTTTTGCCGGCTCCGTTCGGACCGAGAAACGCGACGAACTCCCCCTGCTCCACGCGGAGATCAATTCCCCTCACGGCTTGAATTTCGGTATATTTGCGGCCGAACAATCCCTTCATCGACGCCCATAAGCCTTCTTGCTTCTGATAGACGCGATACGATTTTTCTAGACCGTCGATTTCAATAATGGACATAGAGAAAAGATTATAGAGTGGGTTGTGATAGCTACCAGTGGGCGACGTGCACACTCGCAGCGAACTCGGAGGGCTAGGGTGTTGTTCTGCTTGAAGTTAGCTGCCTGCACACTTCGCGCGTTCTGCGATCATCAAACGCAATTCGCCCGCTTGATAACACTCGATGGCCCCAATTTCCCGCCGCTACCGTTCACATTGTTCGCTTTTCGGGCATTCTGTATAATCTCATCCGTGTCCCGCTGCGTAAATGCTACTGGGGACGCGTGTTGGAGCTCTTACTGCGACTTATTCATCGAGATTTGAGGCAATAGATTCGTGTTGCAACGCATCGGAATTGGCCACGATACCCATCGGCTAGAGGCAGGTGGTCCGTTGATTCTTGGAGGAATCGAGGTACCCCACGATCGCCAGTTAATCGGCCATAGCGATGCGGATGTGTTGCTACACGCGATTACTGACGCGTTGCTCGGAGCAGCTGGAATGGGAGATATTGGAGAGGTATTTCCCGACACAGACCCCGCTAACAAGGGGCGAGATTCAGCGGATATGCTGTACCGTGTATATCAACAAGTCGCGGCTGCCGGTTATGGATTGGTCAATTTGGATTGCATCATTTTCGCTCAAAAACCGAAATTAGGACCTTATAAGGCCCAAATGCAGTCGCGGATCGCCGAGATCCTTGGCTGCGATGCAGATCAGATCGGCGTGAAGGCCAAGACCGGCGAACTAGTGGGCCCAGTTGGTCGCGAGGAAGCGATCAAGGCTCAATGTGTCGCCTTGCTCCGGAAGTCCGAGGGCTATTCATACTAGCCACGGAAATCAGAACTGATTCAACAGACAACAGCAATTCAATAGACCACACGTTCAGCGGATGAACTGACTCAAACACGGAAGAATGTGAGTTTTATAACTATGTCCACGACTATCGATTCCCCTTCAAAAACTCAGACAGATACAACTACCATGAACCTGCGAATCTACAATACGCTGACGCGGCAAAAAGAAGTCTTTGAACCCGTAGTGCCCGGTAAGGTTGGAATCTACTTGTGTGGGCCAACGGTATATGCACCTGCCCACATCGGTCACATGGTTGGCCCAGTGATCTTTGATACGATCAAACGTTACCTCACCTATTCGGGGTACGACGTGACATGGGTGGTGAACGTCACTGACGTCGACGACAAACTCATTCAAGCTGCCAAGCGAGAAGGCGTCGAAATGTCGGAGTTGGCCAAGGAGATGACAAAAGATTACTTGTCCAATCTCGCCGGCATGGGAGTCGATCAGATTGATGAAATGCCCACAGCCACGGGTTCGATGGGAGAGATTATCAAGCTTACGAAAGAGCTCGTTGATTCTGGCCATGCGTATGCCGTTGACGGCGATGTATTTTTCGATGTCGGCAAAGACGCCGAGTACGGAAAACTGACGAATCGCACAGTCGACAAATTGCAAGGAGAAGGTGGTGGCGCGGCGGCAAAGAAGAAGACGCCAGCAGATTTCGCGCTGTGGAAATCCGCGAAGGAAGGCGAACCCGCTTGGGAGAGTCCATGGGGAAAGGGACGACCGGGTTGGCACATTGAGTGCTCCGCGATGAGTCGCCAAATTTTGGGTGAGACTTTTGACATTCACGGTGGCGGCTTGGATCTTATCTTTCCGCACCATGAAAATGAAATCGCGCAAAGCGAATGCTGCCACGGTAAGCCAATGGCCAAGTACTGGATGCACAACGGACTATTGCGGCGAGAAGAAGCCGGTAAGATCGGCGGTAGGAGCGATCGCGACGACAGTTCCAAGCCGCTGTCGTTGGAGGAAATTCAACAAGCGTCCGACGATAAAGAGAGCCGCTCTAAGGGCGCTGGAGGGTTGGCGTCCATGATAAAAGAGTTGGGTGGTGAAACGATTCGGTTCTTCCTGTTGCGAACCCATTATCGCAGTACTTGTCTGCTGGGAGATGAAGCGATTGCGGAAACGAAGCAGAGTTTACAGTCATTCTATCGATTCTTTGAGAGAGTCGAACGGGTCACAAAGTCCAGCTTTTATAGCCTGTCACCTGTCGCAACTCGCGCTGCAGGAGCAGTGGACTCCGGCGATGACGAACTCTTGCAAGAGGTCGCCAAACTTCGCGAGAGCTTTCTCGCGAGCATGGATGATGACTTCAATACAGGCGCCGCTTTCAGTGATGTCTTTGACTTGCTGCGCACGCTGAACAAGTTCATCGACGCCAATAAGTTGGAAGAGTCGGGAGCGGACGCGGCAAGAGTCGCAGCGTTCTCCCGCGGGGTAAATACGCTGCGAGAATTGACCGCGATTTTTGGTCTGTTCCGCGAACCGATTGCGACTTCAAGTGCTGGCGACGACGAACTCGTTGGCAAGTTGATGGACTTGTTGATCGAATTACGAGCCGATTTGCGGGGCAAAAAAGATTTTGAGACCGCGGATAAGCTTCGCGCTACACTGACTGAAATTGGTATCACTCTGGAAGATCGTAAAGACGAAACGCTGTGGCGGATCGAGTGATGAAGTGCGCGATGAAAATTACAATGGACAAATTGTAAAGAACAAACGAATTTCAAAATCCAAAGTTCAACATCGTCTCCAGAATTCAACAATGTACCGTTGAATCGTCCAAATTGTAGACTCCCCATAGCCAAGGTAGGCGACAAATGGCCGAACAAGGAACGCGGATACTCGGCATCGACCCCGGTCTCAATATTACTGGGTACGGGGTCATTGAAGTTTTCGGCAGTAAATCGAAACTGGTTGAAGGGGGCGTCGTTCGGTCGACACAAGGACGTCCCATCGAATATCGAATTAATCAGATTTATGCTGGCGTCGCCGAGGTAATTGCGGAATTCTCCCCCGAGTCCGTTGCCGTCGAACAACTTTATTCGCACTATCAGCGTCCTCAAACGGCGATTTTGATGGGACATGCGCGGGGAGTGATTTGTCTGGCAGCTGCCCAAGCCGACTTGGAAGTTTCTCACTACGCTGCCACTCAGATTAAGAAGGTTCTGACAGGTAGCGGTCACGCTCCAAAATCTCAAATGCAGATGGCGATCTGCCGCGAGTTTGGATTGGCTGCGCCCCCAGAACCCGCCGACGTCGCCGATGCTCTAGCGATCGCTCTTTGTCACCGTCATCTCGGCGGAATGCTGAAACAAACCGTCTCGTAATCGGCGGATCGTGGAGACGCATTGTCGTTGTCGCAGCTGCATTGCTTCTGCCAAAACTCGCGTCCCTCGCACGAATAGTCGGTCTTGATAGCGAGAGAAATCAGCGACATAATATTTGTCGCAGGCATTTTCCAGTCTCGTGCGGTCCAAATTGTTGCTTTTGAGTAAAGCGAGCGTGTTGCCATGCGACGCGATCGGTGGCAATAACAAGAGAGAATGACGAGCCTGCCGCTGGAGAAATCGTAATTCCAAATGTCGCTCGTCTTGCTTGACCTGCCCAATCCGTTAAGCTCAACATCAACCAGATTTCCCGAGAACACTATGGAAAGGAAGCAACTGTGATTTGCGGAATAACGGGGGTGTTGCGAGCTGTCTCTGAGGGGCGAGCGATACTTCATGTCAATTCATTTGATTACGAAGTCTTGATCCCTGAGTTTACTCGAATCAAGCTGCAGTCGATGTTGGAGAAGGACATCAGCTTGCATACGATTCAATACTTGGAAGGCAATCCGGCTCAGGGGCGTTTGACTCCTCGCCTGGTCGGTTTCTTATCGGATATCGAACGCGAGTTTTTTGAAATGTTCTGCTCGGTCGACGGAGTTGGCGTCAAGAAAGCGCTGCGGGCGATGGTGCGTCCAGTACGCGATGTTGCAACATTGATCGAAGAACAGGATGCGAAAGGGCTATCGACATTGCCCGGAATCGGTCCCGCGACCTCCGAACGGATCATCGCCAAGCTGCGCCGCAAGATGCCGAAGTTTGCACTGATTGCTTCGACTTCCGATGCCGCCCAGACTGACGTCGCTCCCGATATTGTCCGCGATACCTATCAAGTGTTAATGTCATTGGGACACAGCGAATCGGATTCTCGTAAGTTGATCGACAGCGCCGTCGCGGGCAAGAAGAAATTCAAGGATGTCGATTCATTAATCAAGGAAATCTACGCACTGGTTCATAACTAGCGTTCAAGGAGTAGGTCGGCAGCGCTTCGTCGCTCCGGCCTGCGAATCCTCGGAGCGTATTCAAATGCGGGCGTCTATGAAATATGAATTGCGATGAGTAAGGCGGGCGAAGATATCGAATACATCGTCGACGCGGAAGTTGTCGGTTACGGCATCGAATTCGTTGGCGACGTTGAAGTCGACGAACATGCGCAGAGTCCTCATGGGGTTCCGTGTCTGAGTTGTGCCGCGCCGATAGAAAGCGACGATAAATTCTGTACCGCCTGCGGCGCCGACAATCCGGCATTTCAACAACAACCTCCAGAGCGACAAGTCGCAAACCAGAAGTTCTTTCGGTGTGATAGTTGCGGTTCGGAGGTCGCCATGGACCTGGAGCAGCGAAGTTATGTCTGCCTGTTTTGCGACTCCACTTACGTGGTTGAGTTTTCGCCTGACGTGACCAACCGGCAGGATCCCGAGTTCATTATCGGTTTCGCTATTACGCCCGCGAGCGCCCGCGAGAAGTTTCGCAATTGGATTGGCCAAAATGCGTGGTATCGACCTTCGGATTTACCTACCGAGGCAGTCGCGGAAAAGCAGCGCGGAGTTTATTTGCCTTTCTGGTCATTTTCGATGTTAGCCAAGAGTCGCTGGCAAACGTCCATCGGTGAATACTGGTATCGAACGGAAACTTACACGACGACCGATTCAAAGGGGAACACGGTCACGAAGACTCGGCAGGTTCAAGAAACCGAGTGGTGGCCGTTAGATGGTCAGCATCACCATTATTACAGCGGTTATTTGGCGTCCGGGAGTCACGGTTTGGCGCAACAGGATGCCGACCGAATCAAGCCGTTTCAATTGCCTGCATTAAAACGTTACGAGCCGTATTATTTGGCGGGCTGGTTGTCGGAAGAGTATTCCGTGAATCGCGAAACGGCGCTAGATAAGTCGATGGAGGAATTTTACCGTCGAGAACAAAACAATATTAGCAGCTTTATGCCCGGCGACACGCATCGCAATCTGGAGGTCCAGACCAACTTCGAACATATTAACTCCGACTTGTGCTTGTTGCCTGTTTACGTTTTGAGTTACCGCTACAAGGAGAAGTTGTACCGCTTCTTGGTGAACGGCCAGACGGGACGCATCGCGGGTGATAAGCCGGTGAGCTGGAAGAAAGTCAGCTTCACCATCGGCGGGATCTTGTTGGCGTTGATTGCCGTGGGAATTATCGTTGCCATTGTCGCGTCGTTGGGGAATATGTGATGGCAGATCTGCTCGAAAAATGCACGGTATGCGGAGCGATGATCGACGAAGAGGATCTGTTCTGTGCCAACTGTGGTACCGAAGCGCCCGACCGCCAGCCGGATGATGCTCCTACTAATCATCTTTCCAAGCATAATTTCGGCTGTGGTTCATGCGGCGCCTCGATGAGTTACGATGCGTCGGCGCAGAATCTGTTGTGTCCGTTCTGCGGCTCAGAGAAACTAGAGCCGCAGGAAGACGAAAAGGTACTTGTGCCGCGTTATATCGTGCCGTTTCGAGTGGACCGGGGCGCCGCGCTGGGGGCGCTGAAACGGTTTCTAGGCAGTGGATTCTGGCGGCCAGGCGATTTGGCATCTGCTGCTCAAGTTGAAAAAGTCCAACCAGTATTCGTGCCTTATTGGGTTTTTAAAACTCAGACACATACCTATTGGACTGCCGATACAAGCGAAACGCCATGGGGAGCCAGTGGCGATTGGGCACCGATTTCAGGAGAACATCGCGGCGAATATAACGGCTTGTTGATCGGAGCCAGCGGAGCACTGCATCCGGCCGAGACGGCGAAGTTGTGTCCGTTTGATCTGGGAGCTGGCGTGGAGCCGGAACGAGTCGACTTGACCAACTATGTAGTCGAGAAGTTCCGAGTTCAAAGGAAGTATGCTCGCCCCTTGGCTCGTCAGCAATTGACCGAGATGGAGCGGAACGCGTGCAGTAAATACGTTCCCGGCCGAGCTCGCAATGTGCACGTGAATTTGCGTTTGGGGAATCTGCAAAGCCAGCCTGTCTTGCTGCCCGTCTGGATCATGAGTTATCGCTATAACGAGAAACTCTATCGATTCTTGATTAATGGTCAGTCCGGCGAGGTCATGGGTAACGCCCCGTTGTCGTACAAAAAGATGTTAGTTTTTGTGCTGATCTTGATCGGCATTGTCCTTGCATTGATGGCCGCCGTCGGGATCATCGGCGGTCTGTCAGCCGGATATTGACATCTGGTTCCGGCGAAATTCCTTCAGGTCCGCACCCTTCATCTCGTCATTCTTCAATCTCCACTCGACGTTGGCTGGAAATCTAACATTGGTTTGCAATCCAGCGTTTCCTACGGGTGATTTCTATCCGCGTCCTGTGCCAGCTCGGCCGGCCGCGCTAGGTGGATTTTGTCACGGCAGGAGTTCACTTCCCTCAAACCCGCCATCTCTGCTATATTATGCCGCAACTTAGTTAACAACTGTTCAGTGGTGCAGGATATGCCGCGTGACAAGATAGTCGGGGGCGAGGGCTCCAGTAGCGAAGACGACCGCCCCGTTGACGACCGCCCCGTTGACGACGGGCCCGTTGACGAACAGCCCGTTGACGACCGCGCTAGTAGCGATGACGACCGCGATTTGCGGCCCCAGTCGATGGACGAAATGGTTGGACAGCGAACGGTTTACGAACGTTTGTCGATCGCGATCGACGCCGCTCAAAAGCGTGGAGATGCGCTCGGGCATATCTTATTCGATGGCCCTCCTGGTCTAGGGAAAACCACTTTCTCGTTGTGTATAGCGCGAGACATGGGGGTCCCGATTCAGATTACCACTGGGCCCGCTCTTAAGGCTCCGCACAATTTGATTCCTTATCTCACTAACGCCGAAAGGAAGTCGGTGCTGTTTATCGACGAGATTCACCGGATGCCGGCGGCGGTCGAGGAATACCTCTATACGGCGATGGAGGATTTTCGTATCGACTTGGTATTGGGGGAAGGCGTCAACGCTCGAACGCATAACCTGCACCTCAAGCCGTTTACTTTGATCGGCGCGACAACGCGAGCAGGGATGTTGACGGCTCCGCTTCGCGATCGTTTTCAAGTTCGCGAGCATTTGGGTTTCTATGATTATGCCGAGCTACAAGAGATTGTTACTCGCAGCGCCGCGAAATTAGAGATACGGATCGACGCCGAGTCGGCGATCGAGATCGCGCGACGTAGCCGTGGAACTCCGCGGATCGCCAATAATCATCTGCGTTGGATCCGCGACTATGCTCAAAGCCGAGCCGACGGGTTCATCGACATGAATGTGACCAATTCCGCGCTGAAAATGTCGGGCGTGGATGAAAAGGGACTCACTAATCTCGACCGCAAGTATGTGGAGACCCTGATACGTGTTTTCGGTGGCGGTCCGGCCGGAATTGAGGCGATTGCTCACACGATGAACACATCCTCCGACACGATGGAGGACGAGGTCGAACCATTTTTGCTGCGAATCGAGTTCTTGGTGCGTACGCCCCGCGGGAGAATCGTCACTGCCAAGGGCTATCAGCATTTAGGCGTCGATAGCCCCACCGCCTCGAAAGGCGAAGACGATTCCCAGCAATCGCTGTTCTAACGAGATCGCAAACGGTTCATTTTCAAACGCATTGGCGATTCTATTTGTGAGACGCGGCTCGTCGATGTGACTCTTTTTCCCGAGACTCAATATCAGCCAATTCGACTTGATTCGGCCTGTTTATCGAGACTAGATATCGGTAAGAATCTTTCTAAGTGAAAATAGCAAAAGAGTTTAGGTTTGCTCTAGACTTGTCCCGAAGGTTCTCTATGATTCGGGAAGCGTTAAGAAAATGTTGGCTGTTTGGTGCGGGTTCAGCTTGCTCAGATGGCTTGGAGATACAACAAATCGAAGTTAGAACAAATCGAAGTCAGGAGATCTGAAATGGCAAACCAAATTTTAATCGACAAACTGAACGATGCTTTGCGACACGAGTGGACTGGTGTTGCTCAGTACTCCCAAGCTGCTTTTTTAGTTCAGGGCGTTTTGCGTCCGACTTACTCTGAGCTGTTTTTTGACAGTGCCCAGGAGTCTTACGGCCACGCCAAGATTGTTGGCGAGAAGATCGTCGCCTTGGGCGGAGTTCCCGCAGTTGACCGCAATTCCGTAAAGCAATCCCAGAACCTCAAGGAGATGCTTGAGTTCGGGCTGGAATTCGAGAAAAAGGCTGTGGTGCTCTACAACGAAGCGCTCGAATTGGCGGAAGGCGACCGAGCTTTGGTCGTTCTCCTGGAAGACATTCTCAAAGAAGAGCAAGAAGGCGTCGACGATCTGTCGAAGCTGCTTCGCGACGAAGGGACATTGGCATTGCTCGATGCTACCAGCAACGCTGGCTAGCCCGGATTATTCGTAACCCGACGCGTAAGCGAGGAAATCCGGCGAGTTTCCTCGCTTACGCGTCGGGTTACTATTGCGCGGTGTTTTGGGCAAGATGGCGACAAACTCATGTCCACAAACGACTTGCAATGAGCTAAGGTCTACTCATGAATAATCCGTGCTAGGCCGATTCGGCGCTAACGATTCGCGGGGTCCATGAGGGAGTTTTTTGTCGCTTGTTGCTGAAGGTTCCTCCCATCGTCATCTTCAGGGCCGCCCACTGTTGGTGAGACAACTGAACGGTACTTTGACTGTACCAGCCCATGGTGTCGGAAAACGACTGCTGTCGTAGCTCGATATGGCTATCACCAGACTCCTGCACCAAAACGACTTGGAGGCGTTCGGTATCGCATTCGCCGGGTAGCAGATTTAGTGGAGTTTCTTGGTAGGAATGCATGTCCGTATGCCGAAGTAAAGGTGTGGGTTGTTGGCATGGCAGTTGAGATTGATTCTCAGTATAGCTTTATTCTAATGACCCAGCTGAAGCCGGTCAACCATGAAATTCGGTCAACCATGAAATGTTGAAGTGGCTGACCGAAAAGTTGAGGTGGCGGATCGGCGGGTAGGTCGGCTAGGTACTGTTTCGATTTATCGTTGCATGTCGCGATTCATCGGCGCAGAGGCGAAAACAAGTTAGGCTGGCAGGGCCCCTTTGCGGTTGACAGTTAAATATTTGGATTCTACCATGGCGAGCTTGTCACCACCCTTATGTAGTGACGCGTTAAGTAGTGACGCAACTTGAAGTTTCCTGATTTTTGGGTCGAGAGATAAAACAATGGCAGTCCCAAAGCGAAAGCACTCGAATTCACGTACTAACAAGCGTCGATCACACGATGCCTTGCGACCTCGCGAACTATCGGTTTGCCCTAAGTGCAGTGTTGCTAAGCCTGTTCACGTAGTATGCCCGAATTGTGGCCACTACATGGGTCGCAACGTAATGGGCGGTGAAGGGGCGACTGATTGAGTAAGACGGCGCTATTATTTCCCGGCCAGGGCGCTCAAGCCGTTGGCATGGGAGCCGAACTAGCCGCGTCGCATCCAGAGGTACGCCAGCTGTACGACCGCGCCAACGATGTGTTGGGTTATGACCTAGCCAAGTTGTGTTTTGACGGTCCAGCTGAAGAGCTCGATTCGACGATCTATAGTCAGCCCGGTCTATTTGTCACCAGCCTTGCGGCTTTAGAGGTGATGAAGAAGGAACGTGGCGAGGCGATAGACAATTGCGAGGCGACGGCGGGGCTCAGTCTCGGCGAGTATACGGCGTTGGTATTCGCCGGTGTGATGGAATTTGACGATGCGCTGAAGGTAGTGCAGCGACGTGGACAAGCGATGCAGGCCGCCG
>JBLHLE010000130.1:0-10604 GCA_047620805.1 Pirellulaceae bacterium | reverse complement strand
GACAACCTGGTGAAGGACAACCTGGTGAAGGACAACCTGGTGAAGGTCAACCCGGCGAAGGACAACCTGGTGAAGGTCAGCCAGGTGAAGGTCAGCCTGGCGAAGGTCAACCTGGTCAGGGTCAACCGTCAGAATCAGCTTTGGGAACAGGCTTAGTACCCAACTCGCCGCAAGTAACGGCTCAGCAAATCGCTGGTGCTAGTGCTTTGGCACAGGCTGCACAAGCCTTGGGGCAAGCGGCACCTGGCCAACCATCTTCGGGACAACCCGGTCAGCCATCGCCTGGACAACCAGGTCAGCCTGGCCAACCAGCGCCTGGACAGCCGGGGCAAGGACCTCCAAGTCCGACTCCCAGCCAAACTGCGGCACAACGTTCAGCCAACGCCACCACCGGCGGCATTTCGCAAGGCGGAACGGATCAGATCAACCAAATCGGCGAATCGACGCCGCTTGAATTACAACCGGTTGGAGAAGGCGACAGCCGTTCCACCGAGAAAGGCGCGGAATCGGACATTGGCGGTCGCAAATTCGCAGACGAACCGTGGTTCGCCAAACTGCCGCCGTCGCTTCGAAAAGCAATTGAAGCTCGCTCGCGAAAACGTGCTCCTCGGGGATACGAAGAGCGACTTCGAAGATACTTTGAAAGTGTAGAATAAGTTTGTAACAAGTTAACTTCGAGGGTGACCGGACCTCCGGTTGCCCTCAGTTAATGACTAATGAGTAACCAACAACGAAGTCCAGCGAAACAACATTGCTTCAACAACCTGCATTGCTGGCTTTCGTGGATAATTATTCGGAGATCGAGATAAGCACTCGGAGATTACGATGAGCGAAATACAGCATGATGATGTTGCTGCGGTAGAAAAATGTAAAGAATCCTTTGACCGGATCCGCGGCGAGTTGAGCAAGGTGATCGTTGGCCAGGATGAAGTCATCGAGCAAGTCCTGACAGCGATGTTAGGTCGCGGTCACGCGTTGCTCGAAGGTGTTCCCGGTTTGGCGAAGACGTTGTTAATCAGCTCGCTCGCCGAGTCGTTGGACTTATCGTTCAAGCGAATTCAGTTCACACCTGACTTGATGCCGAGCGACGTGACGGGAACCGAGGTCATCCAAGAAGACCCGGAAACGCACCGACGGGAATATCGATTCCTACAGGGCCCGATTTTCGCCAACCTGTTGTTGGCGGACGAAATTAACCGGACACCGCCCAAGACCCAGGCGGCGATGTTGGAGGCGATGCAGGAACGCCAAGTCAGCGCGGGCGGTAATACGCATAAACTGCCTGCTCCGTTCTTCGTTCTCGCTACGCAAAACCCACTGGAGCAAGAAGGTACGTACCCGCTACCGGAAGCTCAACTCGACCGCTTCCTGCTGTATGTAAAAGTTGACTATCCCTCCGGTCCGGAAGAATGGGAAATCGCTCGACGCGTGACCACTGGCGACATGGGTACGATCAGCGCCTGCATGAATAGCGAAGAAATCATCCGACTACAGAAGTTGGTAACTCGCGTTCCCGTTAGCGATCAAGTTCTGGGCTACGCTTGGGCACTTGTGCGAGCATCGCGTCCGGGCCAACCTGAAGCTCCCGACTTCGTCGGCAAGTGGATCAGTTGGGGTGCGGGTCCTCGCGGAGTGCTGACAATGGTGACTTGTGCGAAGGCGCGAGCCATCCTGCACGGCCGTTATCACGCGACCGTTGAAGATGTTCAAGCCATCGCCAAACCGGCGCTACGACACCGAATTGCCGGCAACTACGCCGCGCAAGCAAACGGCATCGACAGCGAAAAGTTGATCGAAATGCTGATGGAAGCGATTCCCGCGGACAAGAAGTACGAAAAGCCCGCAGCGTAGGACTACTCAATCGCGCGCGGCCAATTCGGCCGCGCTCCTTCAAACTTGACTGACACCATGAGCGTTTTATCTCGATACCTCAATCCGGAAGCCCTCGGTCACATCGCAGACCGGCCGATTTCACCGCATGGTCTAGTAATCGGCAACCTGGCGGGTTCTCACAAGTCGCCGCTTTCCGGCTTCGCGGTCGAATTCGCAGGCCATCGCGAATACGTTTACGGCGACGATCCCAAGCATATCGACTGGCGAATTTATTATACGCGCGACAAGTACTTCGTTAAGCAGTACGAACTGGAAACGAACTTCGTTTGCCACATGCTGCTCGATATCAGCGCGTCGATGAGGTACGGCGACGGGGCGCAAGAAAAGTTGCAGTATGCCGCTCAACTCGCGACCACGCTCGGCTACTCAATTATCCGCCAAACCGACAAGGTGTCCCTGGCGACATTTGACGATCGAATCCGCGGCTTCATCCGTCCTAGTAATTCGATGGATCAAATCTCCCGGATTACACAGCACTTGGATGAAACCGAAGCGGTCGAGAAAACTGACATCGCCGATTGCTTGAACGAGATGACTACACGGATGGGACGCCGTGAAATCGTCTTCATCTTTAGCGATCTCTTTGCCAACATTGAGCACATCGAATCGGCGTTGCAGCAAATGCGGTACAACAACCACGAGGTTGTCCTGTTTCAAGTGCTGCACCACGACGAAATCAACTTCGAGTTTGATGGCATGGTGAAATTTGTGGGTCTAGAGGTTCCCGACGAGCTACTCGCTCAGCCCGATGATCTCCGAGTCGCGTATTTGAAAGCATTCAACGCATTCCAAACCGAACTGTCAGAAGTTGCTTTGCGAAACCGCTGCGAACACGTCGTTGTCGACACCAGCCAAAGCATGCGGCAGGTGTTGATCGACTACCTTAACCGCCGCAGTATTTTGGCTCGCGGCCGCTAGAGTATTCGACACAGTCTTTTAGTAACCCGACGCGTAAGCGAGGAAATCCGGCGAGTTTCCTCGCTTACGCGTCGGGTTACTATTGCGCCGTGTTTTGGGAAAGTTGGCGACAAACTCATGTCCACAAACGACTTGCAATGAGCTAAGTTCTACTCGTGAATAATCCGGGCTAGCACGACGCGGCAGCGAGTGAATACTAGCACGACGCGGCAGCGAGTGAATACAGTCCTCCACTTGCTGGCGCTGCGTGCTATTATTTTATTCGCTTCAGAGGAATTTGGTGGACCAGCTTGCGATCAAGGCCCTCTACATCCTCTGAACCGTTGCGACTCTAAATCTAAATGAAACGACGTGGATCGACGAGAAATCCACCTTGCAGCTAGCAGCTAAAATCCGTTAGCATCTGTGGCTACATTCGTCACACCGCACTCGCTCCACGGAAGGGCGTTTCATGAGCAACGAGAGCTCAACCAACTCAACGTCGCGCCCGATACGGTTGCTGCTGGTCGGTCCGATGCCTATCGAGGGCGATGTCGTGGGTGGCACGAAGATTTCGTTCGCGAAGATGTACGGCGATTTTTCGGCTTCCAAAGAGTTCGACGTGGAGATGATCAATTCTTCGCGACCGTTGGTGGGTCGCGGGCGACTCGGCCGTTTGTGGCTTAACTTGACCGCTTTGGTTTCATTGATGTTCGCTACTTGGCGCCACAGTCGCCGCGCCGATGTAATGATCGTCAATTATTCGGCCACCGCTGCTTTCGCGGCCGGACCGCTTTTCTGGTGGATCGCCAAGTGGCGAAAAATACCTGTCATGACGCGATTCTTTGGTGGAGACATGTGGGATGTTTTGCAAGCGGCGTCTCGCTGGAAACAAAAACTAGCCGAACGGACGTTTCTCAAGTCAGACCGCCTGCTACTCCAAACGAAACAGCTCTGCGATAACTTTGCCGCCTATCCCAAGGCGTCGTGGTTTCCCACAACTCGAGAACTGCCGGCTTGCCGAGACCGGCCACAGCGACCGTGCCGAAAGTTCTTGTTTCTATCTCAGATCCGTTTTGACAAAGGGCTGACAGAAGCTTTGGAGGCGAGCAATGCTCTGCCGCGAGATTGCAGTTTATCGATTTACGGCGGAGTGAAACCGGGGATGGAATTGCCGTCCTTTGAAGGGTACGAAAAAGCGACCTACTACGGGGAGGCGATGGCAGACGAAGTCCTACCGATCCTCGACGACCACGATGTCATGCTGTTCCTTTCCTATTGTGCGACCGAGGGAATTCCTGGAGTCGTTATCGAAGCGCTGCAAAACGGTATGCCCGTAATTGTGGCCGATTGGAGGCATGCCCCCGAAATCGTCGGACACCACGTCGGCGGAATCGTCGTGCCGCCGCAGGCCACCGCTGAGGTCCGCGAAGCAATGCTCGAACTGGTGCACGATCCCGATCGATTCCAGGAACTCGGCAAAGGGGCTCGCCAGCAGGGAGATCTGTATCGTAGTTCGTTCTGGCATGGCCAATTGGAGGATTGGTGCCGAGAACTGACAGGACGAGTGGACGGGACCCCGAACGAAAACGGCCAACAAAAGGCCGCCTAAGCGGCAGTCAAACTGGCAAATACGGGCGAATCCGGCATTTGCTCGCCGAAATCACACCACTCCCAGCGATCCGGGGTAGACTCGCCACGAAATTGTCGTAAAATTTCGTCTCCTAATGCGAGTGTGGCGGAATTGGCAGACGCGCTGGATTTAGGATCCTGTGTCCTTACGGACGTGGGGGTTCAACTCCCCCCTCTCGCACTTACTACCAATCAAGGACTTGCAACGATTGTTGTGAGTCCTTTTTTTGGTCCGTAAGACTGTCTGGCGGTGATTCGCTTTTCCGTTTCTTCTTTGCGACATCGCGAAATTCGGTCGGGAAATTAAAGGGGAGTTTTCGTAACTCTGCCCGCTGCGGGCTCCCCGATAGAAAATCGGGGCTACAACGTGACCGCCTACAAACGATCTCAAGGGACCAGCGAAGATAGCTAAACTTTACCGGCAAGTTCGTATGCACCACCGATTGGCCGTCAAGTGACCGATAGAAGACAAAGTCACTTGTTATTTCGATGAGAGTACGATGCAACACGCAGAACTTACCGAACTCGTTCGCCAAATGGTCATCAAATCTTTTGGCGAACTCGACGCCTCAGACGACGATGGCCTTCACGAGACCATTTTGATTCGGGGCGGTTTTTATTGCGGGCGTCGCTTTAAGATCGAAGGCTTCGAGGCGATCTGGTTCATTGAAGAGAAACAGATCAAATTCTACGGCGATGCTAGCGAACTCAACATGATCGACCTCAACGAGCGCGTCGATACGAAAAAGCGCGCAGCCTAGGCCGAATTGCCACCAAATCCAAACGCCTGCTCATCAATCTCCCAAATCGTCGGCGAAGTCACTTCTAGACTGTTGCCGGCGGGATCCCGAAAATAAAGAGAGATTCGGCCGTTGGACCATTCGACTTCCTGCTCAATCTGCACGTCGTGAGCAGCGAACTTCTGCCTCCAGGAGTCGATTTCGACAGCGGGCACTCCAAGCGCCAAGTGCCCAACGCCGGAAACACCGTGCGGAGGCAGTCCGCCGCCATCCCCGCTAGCAGTCGCGTCAAATAACAGCAGCATTTGATTGCCACACCGCAAAAAACAATGCCTCCCCTCTTTGCGAGCGTAAACGGGCAGTCCAAGGACATTCACGTAAAATCGCTCGGCGACCTCGAGGTCGTCAACGTACATGCAGGTTTCTAGGATTCCAATGTTCGGCATACTTTCGTCTCGTCAAAAGTGATGTTGTCGGGTGCCAGCACTTGTTTTAAACTCACGATCTTGCGTCGAGGAATCGAAGAATACCCAGTTCACTCGTACCCTCAATTCTACCAACAACTTTAACCAGGAGAGCACGGATGCGTCTCTCGGTAGTCATACCCATTCTCAACGAAGTTGAAAACGTCGAGCTTCTTTACGAGCAGCTTAACGCCGTCATGCCCGAGATCGAGGGTGGTCACGAATTAATTTTCGTCGACGATGGTTCGACCGACGGAACTCGCGAAAAACTACGCGAGTTGGTGAGCCAAGACGATTGCGTGAAGGTTATTGAGTTTCGCCGCAACTACGGGCAAACTGCGGCCATGCAGGCGGGGATTCAATATGCCAAAGGGGAAGTTGTCGTGACGATGGACGGCGACCTCCAAAACGATCCCACAGACATTCCCATGATGCTGGAGAAGATCGACGAGGGATACGATTTGGTTCACGGGTGGCGAAAGAACCGACAGGACACGTTTATCAACCGTAAGCTACCATCCAAGATTGCGAATTGGCTGATCTCGAAAGTGACAGGATTCCCAATCCACGACCTTGGTTGCACGTTGAAAGCAGTTCGCCGGGAAATCGCTCAAGAATTAGAACTCTACGGCGAAATGCACCGCTTTATACCGATCTTGGCTCATCAGCGTGGAGCGCGCTGCGTCGAAGTAATAACTCAGCACCATCCGCGCCGCTTTGGACAAACGAAGTACGGTATCTCGCGAACAGTGCGAGTAGTCCTGGACCTGCTCACAGTAAAGTACTTGCTGGATTATTTCTCCAGTCCCATGAAACTCTTCGGTCGCGCCGGGATCGGCTTTTGGCTGATTGCATTTTTAAGTTTGGCAACGACTATCGGCATGAAGTTGTACGGCGAGTTTGACATGACCGGCAACCCCCTGCTGTTATTCAGTGCATTCTCGGCAATGGTCGGGCTGCAATTCTTCAGCATGGGATTATTGGGCGAAGTGAACGCCAGAATCTACTACACAACTCAGCCCAAGCAAAACTACGCCGTCCGCGAACTGGTCAACATAACTGCGCCCAGCGACAACCCGCAATTGTGGAAAAAAGACGCCGCTTAGTAAAGTAAGTACCCGTTACGGCATCTGCGCTGCTCGCGGCTTATTGCGATAACGCCAGATAGTATGTGGGCACACATTGCGACGGGACATTGCGACGGGACATTGCGAAACGGTATTGGCGGCGGCCGATTCTATCCCTTTGTCTTTTGCGAATCGTCAAACCCCTTCGGCTTTTTGCTCGGTGGTGGCTTGCGAACGTCGCCGTTCTGAAAACGCTCCCTCATGCTCTTCGGATCGTTCAATCGCTGTTGGTGCAGTTCGCCCAGTTCATTCGCTTGAATGAAACCGTCCTTATTCTTATCGAGCCGGCTAAAACCGAAGGCCGGACCGCGGAACTCCTCCTTGCTGACTTTGCCATCGCCATTCTGATCGCTCCGCAGTATGAAAACTTGAGCGAAGCGGCTGCCGTCAGCACGGCCAGCGGGCCCAACTTTCTCAGCATTGGCAGCGATTGTGGCAGGGGCAGGCTTCTTGCAGTTGGCATGGCGGGCCTTGTAGGCCGACTCCAATTCTTCCCACGAAAGTTTGCCATCGCCGGTATTGTCGAGTCGCTGGACGGTTTCGCGGGCCTTAGCAATGTCCTGCATCCCGGGACTCCGCGTGAATTCAATTGCGGTAACTAATTTGTCTTCGTCCACGTCGAGCCGCTTGAAGACAAATGCCGCCGTCAACCCCATCGCACAAGCAGGACATTTATCTGGAGCCAGTTTCACGTCGCCCGCTTCCAACGTCACCGCGATTGCTTTCTCGTGGAGCACTTCATCGGTGTGGCGATGAGTGAGCACTAAGAACTCGGCTCGCTGCAATTGATCTGAACTTTTTTTGCCCGACTGGCTGAGAAGAAACTCAACAAGCATTCTGCCCTGCTCTGGTGCTTCTTTCAAAGTCACCTTCCCATCGCCGTTGACGTCGAGCCGATCGAAGAATTTCTCTGCATCTGAATCGTCCCGGTTCGGTTCGTCTCCCTGCGAAATGCCACACAGTAGAACAAACACGGAGATCAACATTGGTGCGACACGCATGGTTTTGAATCCTAAAAACTCGGACGTTTGTATGCAGCAAACGATATCCTATATATTATGTCGCGACGAGAACAACATTCGCATCACTTTTCACAGACGCAAAAGTAGATCGCGAACAGTTTGGGAAATTATTTCAGTTAGTTTTGCTTGTTGGAAACCCGCGCGGTAGAACAATGTTAGTTTTGGTGAAGTTCTTATGGGTGAAGTTCAAAGAACGATGGCTTCGGAATTCCAGACTACCAGATACTTCGCTGAGACACGTAGGGAAATCTGTTACGAGGGTAATTCGCTCGTAACCCAAGCACAAACAGTATTTCAATTCGCGAATACGCAGATCAAAGAATGATCATGAGATTGAGAACAGTAGTTTCGTGTGTGGCATGGCTTCTGAGTCTGGCGCCCTTACTTGTTGTGGCTGAACCGCCTGCCACCAAAGTTGATATTCGCGTACCGAGCGTGGCGACGGACGCGACCGTCGAGTGGAATTACGATATCGTGTACGTCCGAGCGCCGCGTTTCGGCGATGAACAGGCGACGCGGTGGGCGGAAGTCTTTAACCCTCTTAATGTCGATCCAGGTTCCGATCTGGTTTTGCTGCATCCCGACGGTAGCGAAGAGGTGTTAGTCACTGGCGGCGACGGAGCGGTCGCAGATCCATATGTTTCTTTCGACGGCCAATGGATTTACTTTGTCTTGTTCCACGACCAGACGAAACAAGCGGCCTGGGGGTTTCCTGTCGGAGGCTCGGACATTTATAAAATCCACGTGGCATCGCGAAAGATAGTCCGTTTGACAAATCAAGAGCGGACGCCCAACAGCGGAATTCTCAGCGAAGAAGAAACGAAAGGGACTCCCGTCTTCAATTTGGGCCCCTGCCCAGCGCCGGGCGGTCGAGTTGTCTTCACGAGCAACCGCAACTTTTTCGAGGCACCCAAAGGGTATACCCGCGGCTCATTCCAATTGTTCGCAATGGACGATGGCGGCGCAAACGTCGAGATGATCGGCTACATGAATCTTGCCAGCGCGCTGCATCCTGTGATCCTCCGCGATGGTCGAGTAATGTTTTCAAGTTACGAGAGTCAAGGGTTGCGAGACTTGCGGAACTGGGGCCTGTGGTACATCTATCCCGATGGCACCGGCTGGGGGCCGATCGTCTCCAGTTTTCAAGGCGCCGACGTCTACCACTTTCACTCGCAACTCTCGGACGGCGCGATCGTCTTTGAAGGCTACTACAACCTCAACAATTTCGGGTTCGGTACGCTGTACAAAATGCCTGCGGGCCCCAAGAAAGGTTACTCCGCGTTCGGGCCGGGTGACCGCACTGATTCCCGCAATCCAGCGCAGGAAAATACTCGCCGCCCGCGATTCTCTTTTACACCACGGGGCCTCCAATCGCTAACTAGATTCGTCAGCTCGTTTGATTCGCCAGCCGACTTGTCGGATCGCAACGATCCAGACTCGCCCCGCATCGGCAAGTTTACGCATCCGTGCGGAGCGCCCGATAATCATCTATTGACCGTATGGTCCCCCGGATCGGTCAATTCCAATGGTAGTTATCGAAAGTATCACTATCCCCGTATTGACTCTGGCATCTATCTCATCAAGGGGGGCGAACCGATCGACGAACCGGCGGAGATGTTGTTGATCAAGAACGACCCCAAGTTCAACGAGCAATGGCCTCGTCCAGTTGTGCCGTACAAGCGAATCTATGGAATTGAACAACCCAACTCCAAACCGCCGCTCGCCAACGATGGATCATCGTCGGTTCACCTGCCAGAAGGCTCGGCTTTTGGTCTTGTGGGCACTTCCAGTTTTTACAAACGCGAGAGCGTCACAGGCGGATCGGTACCCGCGGGCAGTGTGACAGCAGTCAGCCCACGGCAAGATAAACTTCACGGGCTGCGTCCCTTCAACTCCTATCGACCTGGTGTCGATAACTGGTTCAGCCAAGGATCCGATTGTGGACTGTACGAGAATGCGGACATTCACGCGATTCGCATCGTCGCGCAAGAACCAACCTCGCAGCGTAAAAGAAAGTTTTGGAATTGGGGAGATGAACGATATCGCGTTCTGGGCGAAATTCCCGTGCGGAAATTCGACGCCAACGGCACTCAGCCCAAAGATCCCGACGGCAATCCAGACACAAGTTTTCTCGCCCGTATCCCGGCTGATACTTCATTTACCTTTCAGACGCTGGACAAGCACGGCATGGCGCTTAACATGGCTCAAACCTGGCACCAAGTGCGTCCCGGTGAAATCCGCCACGATTGCGGCGGCTGCCACGCTCATAGCCAGGAACCGACGGAGTTTTCCCTGACTGCCGCCGCCAGGCTCGACTACAAAGTGCTCGATCTGACCTCGCAAACACCGCTGTTAACGACCAAAAAACACGATGAATCTGGGCTACAGTGGGACACGGACGATTCCACCGGTATCCGTATCGAGAAAAAAGCCGCGGTCGACGTCGAGTTTTATCGCGATCTCGTTCCGATCTTCCAGCGCAGCTGCGCTGGTTGCCACTCCAAAGACAATCCAAAGCCAGCGGCCAATTTGGTCTTAGACGACATGGAAATGGTCAGCAAGGTAGGCGGCGGCGGAGGCATGTTCCGTGGCGAACCGGGCGGAAAACTCCCGGCCACTTACGCGCTGCTGGCCAGGGGAAAGTTCGACCGCTATGGGCACGACAGTGTTCGAGGCGGTTGGGTACTGCCGCAGGTCTCTCGGTATGTGCGAGTTTACCAGTCGAGGCGAAGCCTACTGGCCTGGAAGGTGTTGGGATCGCGAAACGACGGTTGGACTAATGACGATTTCCCATCGGCCAAAATTCCGGGCGACGCCACGACTCTCCAA
>JBLHLE010000129.1:0-10630 GCA_047620805.1 Pirellulaceae bacterium | reverse complement strand
TTGGATCGTTAATAATAGGGGCTTGGCAGACGGTACTATTTCACGGGGAGGAAAAAGTGAGTTGGATGAATCGATTCCCGTTTCAAATTCGATTGACCTTATTCCTGATCAGTTGGTTGTTGGTGAACAGCCACATTTCGGACGGACAAGAGCTGAAAAATTTGCGCCGCGAGAGAGCGATCAAAGCGCTTGAAGGCGTGGGCGCCGTGATTACCTACGCGACTGACGATCGCACGAAGCCAATTGAACTGTCATTCGCCGAGAACCGAGTCACCGACAAAGAAATGCCGCACCTACTTTGGCTGACGACGCTGGAGTCCGTGGACTTCAATTCAGCTCCAAGCGTGACGTCGCAAGGTTTCGCGTTCCTTCGATTCCTACCGAATCTTCGCACCTTGAATCTTGGTGGTACCGATATCAAGGACAAAGACCTCAACGTCATCAGGTCTCTAAAGAAGCTGGAAACACTGCACCTCTGGCTGACAGATATCGGCGACCCCGCGCTCGATCCCATCGCAGACCATCCCAAGCTGCAGACACTAAACCTGTGGGACGCCGAACTTAGCGATGCCGGGATCGCGAAGCTGGCAGGGTGCAAGACGCTGCGACGACTTTATATTGGACGTACGATTGATCGCCCGATATTGAACCTCGACCCCGTGCTAGACAACCCTGTGCTAGACAACGAGACGCACATAGCCGCGGTTCCCCGCATTAGTGACGCGGGGGTTGCGGCATTGCAGGCCGAGCTTCCGCAGACCAAGATCTTTTATTTCAATGCGCAGTCGCGACAAATACCGGACGAGGGTGAGGCAGTTGGCGGTGTCGAAATCGATGCGGCGGAAATTCGAGCCCGCATTCGTCGGGTCAGTGAACCCGCAGTTCCCAACATTGCAAAGCGTCGCGGCGGACATGACTGGGCGAGTTTTCTCGGTCCGACGCGCGACAACAAATCGGCCGAAACCAACATTGTCATGCGCTGGCCCGACGCGGGGCCAAGAATCGTTTGGCAGCGAAAAATGGGGGATAGCCACGGTACGTGTGCCGTCTACCGCGGTCGACTGTTGTTGATGGAACGAGTCGGCGAAATCAATCAACTACTGTGTCTTCACAGTGAGACCGGCCGCGAATTGTGGGCTTTCAAAACACCCACCCAATATGTCGACCAAGTTGGCTACGGCAACGGCCCGCGTTGTTCGCCCGTGGTCGACGGCAATCGGGTTTACGCTTACCAAGCGGACGGAGTTCTAAATTGTGTTTCGGTAACAGAGGGCAAGTTGCTGTGGTCTATTGATACCGCGCAGGAATTTGGAGTCGTGCAGTATTTCTTTGGAGTCGGAAGCACGCCGACGGTCGAGGGCGATATGTTGTTTGTCGCCGTTGGCGGCAGTCCGCAGAAGCAAAGCGAGCGTCAAATCCACATGGATTCGCTAAAAGGAAATGGGACGGGAATTGTCGCCTTCAATAAGTACACTGGCGAAATCGTCTACGGGATTACCAGCGCCCTGGCCAGTTACGCTTCGCCCACGTTTGCGACAATCGAGGGTCGGCGGTGGGGATTCGTGTTCGCTCGAGGCGAACTGATTGGCTTTGATCCGAGAAATGGAAAAGTCGATTTCCAGTTTCCGTGGAAGGCCAGATTCAAAGCCGCCGTCAGTGCCGCGACTCCCATCGTCGTTGGCGACGAGGTGTTTATATCCGAAGCCTACGGGCCGGGAAGTTGCCTACTGAAAGTGCGGCCGGGAGGCTACGAAGTCGTTTGGCAAGACGATCTTCGCAGTCGCGAAAAGTCGTTGCGATTACACTGGAATACACCCATCTACCACAATGGCTTCCTCTACGCTTGCTCCGGAAGGCACGCTGTCGAAGGCGAAATTCGCTGCGTCGACTGGAAGACTGGAGCCGTAATGTGGAAGGCCGCCGGAATCAATCGGTCGTCATTGCTGTTTGCCGACGATCACTTCATCGCCTTAGGAGAATATGGCGAGCTTCTCGTTTTCAAAGCAAATGATGAAATGCTCGAACAAGTTTGCTCGGTTGTCTTGAAAGAAGAGGACCTTGAAGACGGTGACTCTAAAGACGGTGACTCCAAAGACGGGAATGCCGCGAAGGACGATGCTGCGGAGATGGACTTGCCACGACTACTGAAGTATCCGGCTTGGTCAGCACCCGTTCTGTCTCACGGGCTGCTCTACGTACGAGGTAAGGACCGTTTCGTCTGCCTCGACTTGAACAAGCCCGACTTGAACAAGCCCGACTTGAAGAAGCTCGACTTGAAGAAGCTCGACTTGAAGAAGCTCGACTTGAAGAAGCCCGACTTGAACAAGCCCGACTTGAACAAGCCCGACTTGAACAAGCCCGACTTGAAGAAGCCCGACTTGAACAAGCCCGACTTGAAGGGCAGCGACTGACTGCGTCAGTGGTTGCTTACCGCTCCAGCGAAACTTTCATGATCGGCGAATCGCAGCTGCTTCCGAGTACGGCGTCGTTGATGTCTAGTCCTGCTGCAACTTTGCCGTCGCGGTTAAAGAAGATGTCGTCGTTGCCGCATTCGACGAGTTGGCAGTTGACTACATAGCGAACGGAGTTGTCCTCGAACAAAATGTTTTGTCCGTAGCCACAGTGGAAAGGGCTGCTCATGTTTGGCAAATTGCCGCTGGGGGCGTCCGATGCGACGGGATACAGCGGGCGACCTTCAAATTTTGGCGTTACCAACTCGCCGTCTACCAGATAGCCAAAGTTGTATGCGTAGCTACCGCCCATCGTTTCGTAATAAGCAAGCAGAGTTTCCGAGTTAGCGAATTCGAGTTCGGTAACCGTTGGGACCGACCATTCAGCTCGCGAGCTAGCCAATGGCGATGACGGGCAGATCAAGCAGGCTTCTTCCGTCAGGCAATTGTCGGAAATAAGTTGAACGGGGAATGCGCCGGCGACTGACAAGGCGCCATCTGTGGATATCTTCGGATAACTACCGTTGTTAATATCGACAAATCGAATGAAACCCGTGCCGATCTTTTGTAAGTTGTTCTCGCAGACTGTACGCAGATGCTGTTGACGAGATTGACTAATCACGGGCAGGAGGATGCAACCTAAAATTGCGATGACACCTCCGATAGCTCCCATGTCGGCCAGTGACCAAGCTCGTTTCGTTCCACTTGTTTCGGTTTGTGTGAAACGACTACCTTCGCGAAATTTCCCGCGAGATTTATTGGGAGGAGTCGGATTGGCGGCTCGCATTGGTGAATCCAATGTAGCTGTCGCCGAGCGTTGCTCGAAAATGAACTCACATGTCCGTTGCGCCAAACTCGTCGGTGGATCGTACGAGAATCGCGTTGCGTGTAATGGAGCAACTCGTTGTTCCATCGCGTCGACCTCGCATTGAAATGCTGGGTCAGTCGCTAGTTGGTGTTCAATTGACTCAACTTCATTGGGATCCAAAGTGCCAAGCACGTAACCCAATAAATGTTCTCGAGCGGGTTTGGTCATAATTGCTCTACGTGAGTATTGTTCCAAATGGCCGTGAGTTTGAGTATCGCCGAATGCAATCGACTTTTGACGGTACCAACAGGTATCGACATAATGTCAGCCGCTTCTCGATACTTTAACCCTTGGTAGTAAACCAAGCTAACTACAGTTCGCATCTGGTCGGACAGCTCACCCATTGCCGTTTCGACCCATTCGCGATCTTCGCTTTGGCGTGCTCCCTCCTCTGGATTGGGAACATCGCTTACCAGCAAATCAATCAAGCCGCCAATGTCGTCGCTATCTTCACGTCCAGCTCGGTCGAGGCTCACCAATCGGTGACGTCGGTTGCGACGTTGAGCATCGATAGCTTGGTTGGTGGCGATTGTGTAAAGCCATGGTCGGAATTTACGTCCAACTTCAAATTGGTCGCATTTGAGGTGAACTTGCAGAAACGTCGATTGAAAAACGTCTTCCGCCTGTTCGGCATCGCCCAAATAGCGTCGAAGGTAGTTGTAAAGTTCACGCTCATAGCGTTTGACTAATTGCGCAAAAACTCCTCTGTCTCCGGATGTCCTATATCGAATTAGGAGATCCTCATCAGTCAAAGGAAGCTCCGCTGCTGTGAATGAGGTCTGCTGAGGGGATTCAATCGTGGCGATCATTTTAGTACGAACCTTAAAGGAGGTTAGTTCGGGTAGAAATGAGCGCCGCACCTGAAAAATCTGTCCTGCATGATTTGGCTCTCTTCGGATGGACCGTCGAGGCCGTTAATTTGCTAAATTGACAGTTGCAAGTGGGCGATTTAAACTCACGATTTGTATATTCCGCAAAACCCGTGCCGATAGGGTAACAAGTGCATTCAAAACGGTTTCCATGGGCCGCTTCCGGCGACGTTAACGCCTTCTTTGGATTGATGTTAGATAATATTGCCGATTTAGTATTGACAGTTAGTTTGTTAACGATCGTCTTTGAATTTCCTACAAACTTCGCTTTGCAAAATATGGTGCCAGGTACCGCCATCGGGGTATTGGTTGGCGACTTGCTCTTCTTTTGGATGGCGTTGTCGCTAGCTAAACGCCTTGGTCGTAGCGACGTTACGGCGATGCCGTTGGGATTAGACACTCCCAGTACCTTCGGAATGGTCTTCTTTGTCTTGGGGCCTGCATTCGTGGCAAAAAAGGCCATGTTGGGGCAAAATTCCCCGGAATTGAATGCGGAGCAGATTCATATCGCCGCGACTTACGCCTGGCATATCGGTATTTGCACCATTGTTATTAGCGGTCTTTTCAAGTTCGTCTGCGCTGCGGGTTCAAATTGGGTAAGACGCGTCGTCCCGCGAGCTGGCTTGTTAGGTTCGCTAACTGCTGTGGCATTAGTCCTCATCAGTTTTCTACCGCTAATCGAAGTCCTCCACTTCCCCATCGCTGGACTGGCAGCGCTAGCGGTCATTCTGACATCACTCGTGGCCAGAATGTCCGTACCGGGGCGAGTACCCGGAGCTCTGGCGTCCTTATTGATAGGTATCTTTATCTTTTACCTTACGCCGCATGTCGAAGGCATGTTCGGAGTTCCAGATGTGGCACATGTCGATGATTTCGAGTTGGCGTCGATTCCGACCGGTTGGTTATCAGTATTTACTTTTGCCTGGGTGAACGAGCTGAGGGACTCGCTGATATATCTTCCCGTCGTAATTCCCTTTGCACTGGGCACCGTTATTGGCGGGATCGATTGCACGGAAAGTGCGGCGGCCGCTGGTGACGAGTACGATACTGGTCGCATTATTTCCGTCGAAGCCTTAGCGACACTTATCGCTGGTTTGTGCGGGGGAGTGATTCAGACGACACCGTACATTGGACATCCAGCCTACAAAGCGATGGGAGGTCGAGCGGCTTACACTTTGGCGACTGCGATCTTTGTGGGCGGCGCTGGATTGTTGGGATACTTTGGTTTCCTCTACGCAATCATTCCAAAAGCGTCCGTGTTTCCAATCTTGATTTTTATTGGGTTGGAGATCACTGCGCAGAGTTTTAAAGCGACTCCGAAACGACATTATCCTGCGATAGGTTTAGCTTGCGTTCCCGCTTTGGCCGCTCTGGTTTTGATTTACGTCAACGACCTACAAGGGACTTATTCCGTCATGGTGGGTCAAATGAATCAGCAGGTTGTTCAGTTGGACGATCAGTTGAGTAGCCGAAATGACAAGCTGCAGGAAATTGCAGGGAGAATTCGCGAGCAAGATTCGGCGAGCGAGTTGGCAGACGAATTGGACCAGCTCGCTCAGCCAGTGGCGACTCTCGACACGCTGAAAGGCACCGGAGAGCAACTTGAAAAAATTGCCGGCAACAAGGCGAAGGGTATTATCGCCGACCCACCGCAGCCACTTGGCAAGAACCTGTTTACGCTGCACCTGTTGTCCGGCGGTTTTATCGTGACAAGTTTGCTGTGGGCCTCTGCGCTCGCTGCAATCATCGATCGGCGATTTGCGGCGGGCGCGACCTATTTCGGGGTTGCCGCTGCGTGTAGTTTGTTCGGCATAATTCACTCGCCCTTGCCGGGTAGTCCAATGGTCATCCCATGGGATCTACCGTCGTCATTGCCACATTCATCCCTGGGGCAAACGCCCATCTACATGACGATTGGCTATCTCGTCATGGCAGGTATCGTCGTCGTGTTCGGTTTGTGGTCGCCGGATGCTAAGACGGAAATGCCGGAAGACGAATAAGGATGTACGCGCCGCAAACCAAAGTGGCATCCGTGCGAAACAAGCCCTTGTTTTTTAGGCTTCCAGGAATTCAGTTGCTGTGACTACGCGGCGGAGGGAGCAATTGGCCGTTCGGTCCCAAAAGCCGCTGGAAGCGACATGAAAAGGGACCGATGCCAATTGCACCGTTCTTCACGCATTCCCGACAAACGAATTCCCGTAAGCCCTTGTTTTTTTTAGGCTTCCAGGAATTCAGTTGCTGTGACTACGCGGCGGAGGGAGCAATTGGCCGTTCGGTCCCAAAAGCCGCTGGAAGCGACATGAAAAGGGACCGATGCCAATTGCACCGTTCTTCACGCATTCCCGACAAACGAATTCCCGTAAGCCCTTTTCGCGAGGGGTTGACGCTCTACAATAAACGAACGCCGAGTCGCAGCGATGGTCGTCTCGAACCAATCGAAATTACGATACGGCACCGCTCAATTGAATGGAGAGAACTTGGTGGTATTACAACGCGTACTTGAACCTGAAGTGATGGATACTCCTGAGGAAGCATTGGACTATGATTCCATGGACCATAGCCAGGTCAATCAGTTATTTGTCGACGACCTGATTGCGGGCGGCGAAGTCGGTCACGATATACTCGATTTGGGTACGGGCACGGCCCAGATCCCGATAGTGCTTTGTCAGCGCACAGAGGATAATCGCGTAATGGCAGTTGACCTCGCAATCGCGATGCTCGATCTCGCGCGATTGAATATCGAAGTGGAAAGCCTCATTCAGCGAATTTCATTGGACCGAGTGGACGCCAAGGACATGCCGTATGCGGACGGGGCGTTTGATCTGGTAATTTCCAACAGTATCATCCATCACATCCCGGAACCCAAGAAGGTTTTTGAAGAGTCGGTTCGGGTTCTGAAAAAGGATGGCGGGCGATTATTTTTTCGCGATCTGATGCGTCCCGAGACAAATGAGCGGGTGGCTGAGCTGGTCGAGTTGTACGCAGGTGAAGAAAACGAACATCAGCAAAAGATGTTTGACGATTCTTTGCGGGCGGCTTTAAGTTTGACGGAGGTACGAGAATTAGTTGGTTGGCTTGGATTTGATTCCGAATCGGTGCAGGCGACGAGCGACCGGCATTGGACATGGCAAGTCGTACTGAACGAGACAGATACCAGCGATTGATGACTCCATGACTGCAGCTGCCGCGCTTTCAAAAGATGAATTAGCCGAGATAAAAGAGTACTCGCGCTGGCGTTTGGCGTGTACTTTGTCCGACATCTTTCTGGATTTGCTTTTCTACTCGGCGTTCGTTTTGTTCTTGGCCAAGCCGCTCGACGATTGGCTTTTCGATTCGATGAACATTGTTTCACCTTGGACTCGGCTGGCCGCGTTTTACGTAATTCTCTATGCGCTGAACTTTGTGGTGTCGTTTCCACTCGCTTGGATTTCAGGGCATCGACTCGAACAGAAATTCGATCTTAGCCGACAGACCTTCCCGCGTTGGCTTTCGCGTCACTTGTTAAAAGTCGCGCTGATTTCGGCATTCGTGATCGCTTTATCCGAGGGACTGTATCTGTTGATATGGGTGACAGGAGACTACTGGTGGTGTTGGGCTGCTGCGGGAATGTTTGTAGTTTCGGCGTTGCTTGGACAACTGGCACCCGTCTTAATTCTGCCGTTGTTCTACAAAGTCGAATTGCTCGACGATTCCGCTTTACTCAAACGCTTTAAGGGATTGGCCAAAGACACCGACCTGCGGATCGAGGGTGTCTATCGGATGGGATTGAGTGACGAAACAGCCAAGGCCAATGCAATGTTGGCTGGGTTGGGGCGGACGCGACGAGTGATCTTGTCAGATACTTTGCTCGACGATTTCACTCCGGATGAGATAGAAGTTGTTTTGGCTCACGAAATTGGCCATCACGTGTTTCGTCATATTCGCAAGTTCATCCTGTTCGGCGTCGCTCAAAGTTTGTGCATGTTCTACGTCTGCGATTGCGTCCTGAGGTTGAATGGGTTTGATCCCGGCGGTGCCGAAATATTGCCCATCCGCGCCTTGCCACTGTTAGCGTTGACGATGACGATCGTGGGGCTCATCGTCGGCCCAATTCAAAATGCGATCAGCCGTTCTTTTGAAGTTCAATGCGATACGTATGCGTTGCGTCAAACACAGAATGCGGCGGCTTTTCGCGGAGCGTTTCAGCGTCTCGCCCGTCTTAACAAAGCCGATCCGGACCCCCATCCCTTAGAAGTCTTCTTCTTCCACGATCATCCACCGATTTCGCAGCGTTTGGCGCTGGCGGATATTTTGGACGAGTAGCTCGTACTCACGTAAACTTCCGCCGGAACTGAGTCGCGAACCGGAATGCGCTCAGTAAGTGCTGACCCAACGCAAGGCGATGACGTCATAGTCATCGTTGTCGAGGATCCAGTGTTCGTGGTTGAGGATCAAGAAGCTTCCGTCGAGGACGGTCGTATTCAAGCCCACGGTAAACCGTTCCGTGGATTGCGATCCGAATGACGAATGGCGATGTTCGAGAGTGTCGTACCGGGCTAACAGGCTCAGCCCCCATTTTTCGGAGACACGCATTTCCGCTTCATAGACGGTTCCGTACACGTGGTCTTCCGTTCCGCTCACGAACGTCGAATCTTCTGACCTGATCGCGTACTCAAAATAGAATCGCAATTGATTGTTGAGTCGCAAGGTAAAATCCGCTCCGCCGAGTCGGGAAGATATTGGTGAGTCACCATCGTCTTGGATTTGGCCCGTCATTAAGGACCCGCCGAATTTGAACATCGAGTTGCCGAAAGTAACCCGTCCACCGGTAGACGGTTCTCTGTTATTGTCGTAGTAGCGTCGACTGTCGTTAAAGATTCGCCCGCCGCCCGATTGAAGGCCGTTGACGGCGTATCCATCCAGTCCAATTTTCACATCGCAAAACAATAATGTGTCGAAATGAAGTTTTACACCTTCATCGGAAAACGGAGCTGGGAGTACTGGCTGCAGCGGCCCTGTCCCACCAACGCGACGGCCCATGTTAAACATTAAAGGATTCGTTGCAGTGCGAGATATCCCGGGATGGCTCATCGTTGCAAACGCCCCGAAAGGCACTACGAATCGGCCCGCCTCCAGGTCGCCCCTAACTGCCGCGAACAAACCGCATTCCCGATCGCAATCGGCTAGTTTGTTCAAATCAACTTTCATGCTCGCTTCAACTAACTCCAGCGTAAAACCAGCGCTGCCATTGCGATCGGAATGACATGAGGTGCAAGCGGTAACCTTGGCACTCAACGCATTGTTGCCTTGCCATTCGGCGGAAAGCCAAGCGTCCACAAAGAAGCCCGGCTTCTCAAGCGGTTGCTCGTGGTTACCGACGCGAGACAAGAACGAAATAGTTGCGTTCAAAGTTGTTTGGTCCAAGAGACTGTCGTTCGCCGGCTCGCCTTCTCGAATCCCTCGGACCTCGCTCAGATACTCGGCAATCGGGTCGACGTCATGGTCTTCAATGTCGGCATCGGGCTTTGCCGCCATCCGCCGCACAGTGGTCTTCCAACCCGCCAGTGATTTTGATTTTGCCAGCGATCGCTCAGCGTCGTGGCAAGTAGTGCACGCCCGATTAAATGCCTGTTCGCCAAGCATTGCATCCGCGCTATTCATGCGATTAACATCGGATGACATATTTTCGGCTTCGTGACCATCTGCGGCCGAGTCACCAGGTGACTGATGATTAGTGGGTGACTGATGATTTACCAGGTCGATTGTCGCTTCCGCCAAAGCTGACATCTGCGACCAAGGGGCTGAATTACGCTCGGACTTAGTCGTATCCGTATCAGCCGTATCAGCCGCATCTGTCGCATCTGTCGCCAAACCGGACGCCACCGTTTGGTTTGTTGCAATTTCATTGACCGCGACAGTTTGCCCATGTATGAATGAGTCGCATTGCCAAACGATCATCAGTAGGCAAAAGCAGATGGAACGATGAAAACGGGTCCAATTGACTCGGTCGTAAGACATCGTGGACCTCGCGCAGCAGAAGAGATAATCAGTTTTCGGGCGCCGGTACACAGGACGCTCCCGGTTTCGATATCGTCGTTGTCATCCCTAAATCATGATAAAAGGTACCGGTTAGGGGGTATTTTCCGCGCAAAGCTGGCTGTTTTGTCAGCAGTCTCACACTTCGTGGGGCCAAGCCGATCATAATTGACTCTCCTGGCAGCAGCCTTCAGTTCTGCTGGCACACAAACGCTAGCATTTCGCTTGTCCTGAGCAAAGATGAACTTATGAAACGCACTCACAATCGAAAACGTAAATTGCAGTTTGAAACGTGCGAGTTTCGCATGTTGCTTGCGACCGTGGATCTGGTTCCCGCAGCGGATTCGACGCTGTTCGAAAACGACTCGGGATTGGTCGGTAACGGCGGTGGAGAGCACTTCTTTGCAGGGCGAACAAATGAGAATTCC
>JBLHLE010000128.1:0-10684 GCA_047620805.1 Pirellulaceae bacterium | reverse complement strand
TTGCTTTCTGCGAGTGGAGGACGACTTTACGGAAGAATAAAACGAATTTTAAAGACTGGCAAAGAAAAGGATTCACGCATGAAAAAGGTTCTTGTTATTGGCTTCGTCGCTTTCTTAATCGTGGCCAACTCTGTCAATGTAATGCTGGTAGCACAAGTTCCCGACGCGAAGAAGGCGAGCAAGGGGACAACAAAGAACCCTCCCGCGGCCAAAGATGATGGCGGTTCAAGTACGGACCCAAATGTCAAAGCAGGTACCAGCGATCCGGAGGCAAATGAGTTAGAGGGAAAAGATCGCGTTTTCGCGCCGAAACAGCGAGGTGAAGTGTTCCAACACGGCCGCCTGCTCGAATTGAGGGCCTACGAATCGAAAGTACTGGCACTCAAGCGGGAACTGTTGGCTCTGCAGGAGGCAAAGGCACGGCACGTTGATGTTAACTATCCAGGCGAGTTGAAAGTTGTCACGGTGTTCTATTTGAAACACATAGCGGCCAAGCAGGCCAGCAGTATCCTCAACGAATTCTTTGGCGACGCGAAGGATTATCGTATTGTGGCCGATGAACGAACGAATTCCATCGTAGTTCAATGCCCACAAAGCGGTATCAAGCGAATAACTAACGTCCTCGAGAAACTCGACGCGAAAGGTCCTGTGGGTCCGCGGGAAAGTAGACTTACTACTCTTCCGGTAGTCCCAATCGCAAAAGATCCGACGATTCCCGGTCGCATTCCCGAAGTGTCGATCCTACCTGCCAGGAAACTTCCCTCGTTCAGTATTCAAACGAGCACAGCGGGAGTTGGAACGCTGTTGGAGTGGGCTGAAACCTACGGCGAAGCCGTCAGCGAAGTCGACATTCAGGAAAAAATAGTTGAACGCTTTAAACGATTAGCCGACGAAAATGCCGTTTCGACAGGCGAGTTGGCGGAGGAGGAAGGGCGTTTCAAGGCGGCGATTCGCAAAGTAAATTTGCTGAAGCAAATCCTCCTTGCGACGATTGAAGCCACCGAAGCTGAACTGATATTTACCGTCGAGCAAAGGGAGACACTGAAGCAAAATCACGACGTTTCCGTCAGCGAGATGGCTCAAATTCGGAAAGAGGAATTGCGGTTATCGCTTCGTCTGAAAGTGTTAAAGGAAATTCTCGATGTCTCAAAGTAGTTAATTACTGGTTCCTCACTCGCTGAGCATATACTTAGTCTGAAAATCGACTGGACTCGAAGCTGTCGTCTTTGAGTCGGTCGATTTTCGTTTGCGCGAACATCTGCTAAAATCGTCCGCTTGATTCAGACTAATGGTGGTTGGGATACTCGTTTTCGCTTTTGTTTCAGGTTTTTGTTCAGGTTTTTCTTCTCAGTGAGGCCGTCATGCAGCTCGGATTTGTCAGCGCCATTCTTCCCGATCAAAGTCTCCAACAAGTCGTCGCGAGCGCAAGCGAGATTGGCTTCGACTGTGCAGAACTGATGTGTTGGCCGCAAGGGAAGGCCGAGCGACGTTATGCGGGAGTGACTCATATCGACGTCGAGGGACTCGATGACAGTCGGGCCAGCCAAGTGCTTGAGATATGCAGTGCCGCCAATGTTTCGATTAGCGGATTGGGCTACTATCCGAATCCACTTACTCCCGATGAAGCGGAAGCTGCCAACTATGTGGAGCACATTCGGAAGGTAATTGTCGCCGCAAAGACGCTGGGCTTGAATCAGGTGAATACTTTCGTCGGTCGCGATTGGAGCAAAAATGTCGACGATAATTGGCCTCGCTTCTTGAGCACTTGGCAGCCGCTCGTAAAATTTGCCGAAGATCACGGCGTTCGCATTGGCATCGAAAACTGCCCGATGTTCTTTAGCAACGACGAATGGCCCGGCGGTAAGAATCTGGCGACCACGCCGGCGATTTGGGAGCGAATGTTCAGCGATATTCCGAGTGGTTCATTTGGCTTGAACTACGATCCTTCGCACATGATTTGGCAGCAGATGGATTATCTCGCTCCGATGCGGGAGTTTGCCGACCGACTGTTCCACATCCACGCCAAGGACGTGCGAATCGACAGGCAAAAACTTGACCGCGTTGGCATCATGGCCAACCCCAGCGAGTATCACACGCCCAAGTTGCCCGGGATGGGCGACGTCGATTGGGGAAAGTTCTTCTCCGTCTTAACGGATACGGGATACAACGGCCCGGTTTGTGTCGAGGTCGAAGATCGCGCCTACGAAGGTACTTTGGAGTCGCAGCTCGCGTCGCTAGTACAGAGTCATTCATTCTTGCGAAACTATGTCCCACGACGGTAGCGATTTTGGAACCGCGAACCATTCGATCCGGCGTTACTTCAGACGCTCCATCATTGGGAAATGGCGAGATGGGTTGTGATCGCTTAACGCACATTCAGTAAGTCGGGTCAATTCAACAGGAATCGCACTGCCGCGGGACTCAATCGACTGATTCTGTCGAATTCGTTTGTGCGAAGCACGCGGTGGCGATGCAACTCTACTGAGGACCATTCTCGAAGAATTTTGCTTTCGGTGTTTCATTGTCGTTTACCGATAGGCTAAAATCCACGGTTGGAGTGGACGCTAAGTGCCGGACGCTAAGTGCCAACGTACAAAGTGGAAACTACCTAACGAAACAGTACGAGCCAAAGTTAAAGCGAGGAACTAAGAATGTCACGCACCACCCGTCGTAGTTTTCTGAAGGGCACGGCTGCCGTTGCCGCAACCTTCATGATCTCCGGAACAAAATCATCGGGGAATATCCTCGGCGCAAACGACCGCGTTCGGATTGCGGTAGCTGGATTGAATGGTCGCGGTAAGAGTCACATTGGCGGCTGGATCGGTCAGAAAAACGTCGAGTTGGTAAAAGTTATCGATCCCGACAAAAACGTCCTGGCTAATGCGCTGAAGAATGTTCAGTCGAGAGCGGGCGATAAATACAAAGTTAGCGGCGAGTCCGACGTCCGCAAGGCACTCGAAGATAAGTCGCTGGACGCGATTTCAGTTGCCACTCCCAACCATTGGCATTCGCTGATTACGATTTGGGCTGCTCAAGCCGGCAAACATGTTTATGTCGAAAAGCCAATGAGCCACGACGTCGCAGAAGGCCGCATCGCCGTTGAAGCTCAGAAAAAATATGGCGTGGTCATTCAACACGGAACGCAAAGTCGTAGTGATGCCAGGATCGCGGGACTTCACGAAGCCATCAAAGCCGGCAAATGGGGCAAACTCAAAATCTCCTACGGCTACTGTTGCAAGCCGCGTGGCAGTATCAACACAAAAGAAGTTTCGACTCCTCCCGGCAATTTGGATTGGGATCTGTGGAAGGGACCAGCCAAGATCGATGGCTATCACGGAAACTTTGTGCACTACAATTGGCACTGGTTCTGGAAGACCGGAAATGGCGATCTCAACAACCAAGGAACTCACCAACTCGATATCGCTCGCTGGGCCTTGGACGACGACCAGACTCATCCCGTTCGCGCGTCGGCAATTGGCGGCCGCTTCCAGTGGGACGATCAAGGCGAAACGCCAAACACGATGTTCGGTATGGCCGAATACCCCAATGGTCAATTCGTCTTCTTCAATGTTCGCAATGTGGCTTACAAGGACTACCAGCGTCAAGTTGAGAATGAATACTACTTTGAGGATGGTGGAAAGATCATCCGCAACCAGTACTACGCGAAAGGCAGTACCAAGGGCGAGGCGGTAAGTGTTCCCAGTGGTAAGGTCACGTCCGGTGGAAACTGGGGTTCGTTCATCGCGGCTGTGCGAGCGAACGATCCGAGCATGGCCAATGGTAACGTCCATGACGCGCACTACGGCTGCGTGCTCGGTCACCTAATGAATAACTCGTACCGCTTGGGTGAGAAAGTTCCCTTTAGCGCTAAGGCCGGAAAGTTTGGCGACAACAAAGAAGCCTACGAACACTTCATGACTCTACACAGTGTAATGAACGATGGCGTGGGTGTACCTGCAGAGGGTAACAACTACACCGTTGGCCCACAGCTAACTTTCGATCCAAAAAATGAAACTCATATTGGCGATCACGCGGAAGCTGCCAACATGTTGTTGAAGGACGAAAATAACAAAGGATTTGAAGTCCCAACTTTGACAACGGTGTAATCACACGGTGTAAACACACGGTGTAAACACACGGTGTAATCACACTGTGTAATCACACTGTGTAATCACACTGGCACCAAGGGACTCATGTATTCCATTGAAAAGCGGCGCGAAAGCGTCGCTTTTCTCATTGGTGAAGCGGCGCTGCTACCGCGCAAGAGTATTGCTGAGCGGGGAGAGTTGTTGGCCGTGGCGATTCTGACGATTCCTACGACCAATTCGCGGTCTTTTGCGGCGTCCGTCGGCGTGCAAGATATTTGATTTTGCCGTATAATGCTCGGTTTTCCGTCAGGCATTTTCTTCGATTGTGTCAATCGATTAGTCGCGCGCATTGTGAAGTGGAGTGACCTCGCTCGGAATCAGACGTCCCGTCCGATATTGCATTTCAATCTGCTATTCGAATTTTGAACACAAGAGGAACTTCGTGACTCGCACGTACTTGCCACTGGCTCTGTTCTTCGCGACGCCCCTGTTTTTAGCAACTTCCGTTGATGACTCGATTCAGGCGGACGAAACGCGACCGCATGCCGTATTCGTGATTGGTACCGGACACTACAGTCCAGGTTCCACCTTGCCCGGTTTGGCGGAGCAATTGGAGACCTCCGGTTTTCGCACCACGGTCGTACGACCCGCTGGCGATCCGGAAAGGAATCCCATCGGAATTGGGGGACTGGAAGCGCTACGGGAAGCGGACGTCGCAATTTTCTTCATGCGTTTTCTAACTTTGCCGGACGACCAGCTGAAACTGGTTATCGATTATGTGAAATCGGGAAAGCCAGTTGTTGGCTTTAGGACCAGCTCTCACGCCTTCGCCTACCCTGCTGACTCTAAACATGCAATTTGGAACGACGGCTTTGGTCGCGACGTATTGGGATCGAAGTATTTTATTCATCTGCAGGGATCCACTCAGGTCGCGGCGACCGAACTGGGAAAGGTCCATCCAATTCTCACCGGGGTAGACCTGTCCAAGCCGCGAACAGCAGCCGGCACACTTTACTTCAGTGAACTGCCCGACGACGCGACGGTACTGCTGAGAGGGACGGGAGCGTCAAAGAAAACGGGCGTGGTCACGAACGCTTTCGGCACTCACACGCTGGCAGCAACGATGACTGACGATGTCGCTTGGACGTGGACCAACAAGTACGGTGGCCGCGTGTTCACGACAACACTGGGACATTCCGCTACTTTTTCCGACCCGCAGTTTGTTCGACTGTTCATCAACGGAATACATTGGGCAGCAGGGAAAGACGTACCCGCGGCCGATACGAAATTCGTTGCCATTTCTATGGAGGCAACTCAGTCGAAACCAAAGTCAGGGCCGAAAACCAGGAAGAAATCAAAGACAAACACAAAGAGAAAGACGAAGGCAAAACCCGACGCTAACAAACCCGATGCGAAGAACAAAGTGACCGGCAAACAAGATCCGCCCGAGGACCCGGACTACCGGCAGTACGGCATTTATAAAAACACCGCTCCACGCGCAGCGGAGGCGGCGGCGTTGGTGACCGCGCTTCCATTGAAGTTGCGAGCAGCAGCGAGGATCGCTTTAGTTGGCAATAGTTTATTCGAGCGATCCCAACATTTCGGACATTTTGAAACGCTAATCCAGCAGCGCTATCCAAGCCACAAGTTAGTCGTTCGCAACCTGTCTTGGGCTGCCGACACTCCCGATATTCAGCCTCGTCCCGCCAACTTCGCCGATCTCGATCAGCATTTGACTCACGAACAGGTCGATGTGATATTCGCAGCCTATGGATTCAATGAGTCGTTTGCGGGAGATGCGGGAGTTGATGATTTTCGACAAGTGTTAATTCAGCGCGTGCAGATGTTGAAGGGCAAAGCGTTCAATGGAAAGTCGGCGGCAAATGTCGTTTTGGTGTCTCCAATTGCAAATGAGAACGTGACGGGTGTACCTGCCAGCGATCGCAATAACGCGAATCTCAAAAAGTACACGGACGTAATTCGCGAAGTCGCGGCTGAGCAAAAAGTGGGATTCGTTGACGTCTTCACTCCGTCGCTTCGAGTCATGCAGAGTCCGGGGACGAAGTTGACGTTCAACGGTGTTCATTTGGTCGGTAGCGGTTACGACTTCTTTGCGAAGCAGCTTTATCAAGCCGTGTTCGGCGACGAGGCACCTCAAGTGAACGAGGCGATCCGCGCAGTCGTAGTCGATAAGAACCGACAATACTTTCGGCGCTTCCGCCCTGCCAACACGTTCTACTACACCGGTGGACGCAGCAAGACATACGGTTATCTCGATTTCCTGCCAGCGATGAAAAACTTTGATATTATGGTGGCGAATCGGGAGCAGAGAATCTGGGCGTTGGCGAGTGGCCAGAAAGTCGTTGGCGAAATTGACGACTCCAACCTGCCACCGCTCCCCAAAACCAAAGAGGGCCGCGGAGCGAATCGTTGGATTACCGCCAAAGAAGAACTCGCCGAATTCAAGATCGACCCCCGTTTTGACGTCGCGTTGTTTGCGGGTGAAGAAGAGTTTCCCGATATCGCTGCCCCCATCCAAATGCGTTGGGACAGTCGCGGAAGGTTGTGGGTTGCGTGTTCGACGTCCTACCCTCATGTCTATCCCGGAAACGAAGCCAATGACAAGTTGGTGATATTGGAAGACACCGACGGCGATGGGAAAGCAGATAAATCTTCAGTGTTTGCCGACGATCTGCACATTCCGTTGTCGTTCGAGTTTGGCGATGGTGGCGTTTACGTTTCGGAGATGCCAGAGCTGACGTTCATCAAAGATACCGACGGCGACGGCAAAGCCGATTTTCGACGACGAGTTTTATCGGGCTTCGGAACGGAAGACTCGCACCATGCACTTCACGACTTCGCGTGGACGCCCGATGGAGATCTAATTTTCCGCGAATCCGTTTTTCATCACTCGCAAATCGAAACACCCTACGGTCCGGTGCGGCAACAGAATAGTGGTTGGTTCCGTTTTCAGCCTCGAGATCAGAAGTTGATCAGTTTTGGAACGTATTCCAGCACAAATCCTTGGGGTGTTACATTTGACGATTGGGGGCAGCACGTCGCGAGTCACCCGATTTACGCGGCTGCCTTTCACGCGTTGGATCCACCGTATCCACTGCAACATCCCAAGCCCAATGGATTGAGGGCTTATTCCGGAACGTGTGGACAAGAGTTTGTCGATTTCAAGACGTTTCCCGACGAACTTCAAGGCGGTTATATCAAAGCCCGCTACAAGCCGACAAATCGAATCGAGATTCACAAATGGATTGAAAGTGAATCCGGCTACGACGAAGAATACGTCAGCGATCTGATATTCTCTTCGAACTTAAGCTTTATACCCGTGGACATTCGTTATGGCCCGCGCGGCGCGATGTACGTTTGCGACTGGTACAACCCAGTAAAAGGGCACGCGCAGTACTCGCTTCGGGACGAACGCCGCGACCGACATTCTGGACGCATCTGGCGAATTACGGCTAAGGGCAAGCCGTTGCAGGATCCTCCGAAGATTTACGATGCCAGTAACGCGGAACTACTCGATATTCTGAAACGGCCCGAGTATCGGTATCGCTATTGGGCGAAACGGGAGATTCGCGAGCGCGATGCAAACGAATTCAAAAAGAGCCTCGACGCATGGGTCGATACACTGTCGCGTAGTGATCCTCGCTTTCGCCATCATCAGACGGAGGCAATTTGGACTTATCGCAGTATCAATGCACTCAACGTCGAACTGCTGCTCGACTTGATTGCCTGTGACGATCACCATGCCCGCGGTGCCGCGGTTCAGCAGCTGAGATACTGGCACACGGATTTACCGGATGCGATTAAGTTACTCAATCGCGCCGCGAATGATAGCAATGGAGTAGTGCGGATGGAGGCGGCGATCGCGGCCAGCTATATTGGCAGCAAAGAGGCTCTCGATGCAATTCTCGATGTGTTCAAACATCCCAACGAAAAACACGTTGCCTATGGAATAACTTGTGCGTTGGGGGCCCACACTCTACGGCGGCATTGGGAGGGTGTCGACGAATACGACATCGCCAAGCTGATGCGGAAGGCTGCTCGCATGAGCAAGTTGAAAGAGCCCAGCCCGAATGCTTCACAGGCTCAGTTTGACAGTCAGAAGGGTTTGCAGACGGTCAAGATTTCATGCCTGCCCGAAAGGATGAAGTTTACGCTTGAGCAGTTTACCGCGACGACCGGCCAGCCGATTAAGATCGTCTTTATGAACCCGGACGCCACGGACCATAATCTGGTAGTGGTAAAACCCGGCGCGCTAGCGGAAGTCGGCATGGCGGCGAACGAGATGGCGAAGGATCCAAAGTTCGCCAACTCGGACTTCATTCCCAAAGAAAAGGAGCATCTAATTATTGAAGCGTCGCCGATGATCGGTCCAACTCGAAAATCTCAGGTCCACGTGCTGCGATTTATGGCTCCAGCGAAGCCTGGGATTTATCCGTTCGTTTGCACGTTCCCCGGGCACTGGGTCATCATGAAGGGCGAGATTATTGTCGCCGAGGACTTGAATGACGTTCCCGCCATGTTGGCTGCGAGAAAACCAACGATCGTTAAGAAATGGACGTTGGCCGATCTGAAAGACCTCCCCGCCGCTAACGGCGAAGAGAAGTCAGTGATGCGGGGCATGCAAGCCTTTGTTAAATCGCGTTGCGATCAATGTCATGTCGTGAAGGGGCACGGTACCAACCTTGGCCCCGATCTCACGGAAGTGGCGAAGCGATACAAGGGACAAAAAATCGTCCAGCAGATTCTCTCGCCCTCCAGCGAAATTAACAAGAACTTTCAAACGTATCAGTTTTTGTTACTTAACGGAAAGGCGATCAACGGTGTGGTGGTGAAAGAAGAGCCAGACGAATACCATCTCCTGACGAATCTACTAGCTCCCGCACTCGTTACGATAATTGCCAAAAAAGATGTGGATGAGAAGATCGCCTCGAAGATCTCATCGATGCCCGCAGGCATGGTGGATGTCCTTACCAAGGACGAAATTGGCGACCTCGTTAATTTCCTCGAATCTGGTGGTTACCATCTGCCAGGGCACCTTGAGCATAAACACAATCATAACTAACTTTGGCGGATACGCTGAATACAGGATTATTAGGAGGGCGAATTTCGATGTTTCGACAACCGACTATTTTCGTTATGGGTTTGATTTTTCTAACATTGGTCGCATGCAGACCGCCCGCTCCAAACGCTGGCTCGCCCAATGACACTGGCGGCGGCAACGGAACGGGGCCAAGAAATACCGTCGCGACAGAACCGGATCCTACAATATTGGATCCTACAATTGCGAGGCCCGACAAATCGGGTGAGACAGCGAGCGAGCCGATCGTGCGGGAACCGGTAGAGCTGGGTGTACGAGATACGTTGACTCAGTTGCAGCCGATTGCCCGCGGTGCAGCGTCGGTGTACAGCGACGATGGAAGTATGTTTGCCAGTGCGCCCGCTGACGTCTTGATTTTTGACGTGGCGACGCGTCGAGTTGTCAAACGACTGCACGTTGGCGACTATCCGGTGATCGCATTGGATTTCTCCGCTGACGGCGAGATGTTGGCGGCGGGAATGTGGTCATTCGAGGGGGACGAAAACGAGTTTCGCGCGTTTCATATACATGTGTTCGAATTGCCGTCGGGAAAAGAAATTTCGAGAATTGAAGCTGCTCACGCCGATCAAAATACGCGACGGCGAGTGCGAATTAGTCCGGACAAGACGAAAGTCGCCGCTAGCAACGCCGCTGGAATCTCGGTCTACGAAATCGAGACCGGCGAGGTTTCGTGGGAGTTTGCAAAAGATGGGACGGCGAATCCAAATCAATCATATGCCGCATTCGACGTGACGCCCGATTGGAAATACTTCTTGTTCGATTTGCAGCGCATTAGCTACCCCGAAAAAGAGACGCTTAGGGCCGTTAAATACAATGACCAAGAAAGACCGTTCTTTTGGGATAACCTCATTTCGGCGGACGGGAAATTCGCCGTCGCACTCGGCGGCGAGAATGGCACTGAACAGAAAATGTTCGAACTGAAAGACGGAACATTAAAGGCTGCTGTAGACGGGGTTCCGAGTCGCGGAATCGCCGTCTCTCGCGATTTCAGGAAAGTTGTTAACGCGCATGGATATTGGAATACTTCCGATAGCTCGATCGTCAAAGCCGCTTCGCGACCTAACCCTAATCACGAGTGGATGGCGGTCAGTCCCGACGGTTTGGAGGCGACGATCAACTCCGAGTACCTTCGATTGACAGAAGAACGAGGAGAACGGACCCTCTGGGGACAGAACCCGTACTTTGGTTCAACGGGAGTTGCGGGTCGTTTTGTGCGGGGCGAACTGGTGGTCAGTGCCGGAGGCGGTGGTCGTGTGATCAATTTGAAGGACGGGAAACTCGGTCGCGAAGAATCGATGCGGGATCCCAAGGTCCGCGACTATCGTACGAAGTTTGGGCCATACCCTAGCGCCACCTCTCCCCGTCGCGATCGGAAAATCGACGGCAAGGGCGAAGTTGCAATGGGTAATTCAAAGAGTTCGATCTTCGATTCGGCGGCAGGGAAACGTCCTGCGCGAGGACAGCCTCACTTCGTGTC
>JBLHLE010000127.1:0-10710 GCA_047620805.1 Pirellulaceae bacterium | reverse complement strand
CGACTGAGCCTTCTGCAGTCCAGTTAACTGTCGTTTTTCAAACCCCCGCCAATCAATCAACTCTCAAGCGTCTGCCTAAGGCACGCGGAGAATCGCGCCGCTGCGACTAATCGTAGTACACGAACTCGTTGGCGTTGATTAACGCCAGGCAGAGGTCGACGAGTGCAGCTCTTGCCGACGGGGCCAGCATCCTGTCGTCGTCTGGAATCGGCAATGCTAGATCCGTTGACTGGCGGTCTTCCGACTCGATGCGATTGGCCTGTTTCGTTAAAAAGCTGGTGAGTATCGTCAATTCACTTTCGCTCGGCACCCTGCCCCAAGCCAGTTGAACTGCTTGCCGTATCTGTTGCGATGGTGCCAGTGACACGAGACGTCCGGCCATTCGGCGAGCCGTCGACAAAGAGAACTCCGAATTGAAGAGTAATAGGGACTGTGGTGCTGTAGTTGATTTCGAGCGTTCCGAGCATGATGAATTAGCGTCGGGTCGGTCGAATGCATCGAAGATCGGATAACGCAAATTCCGGCGAGCGAAGATGTAGATGCTGCGACGAGTATGTTCTGACTTGTCGGGCGTCACTTGCCACTGATTGTTTAAAAGCGTTTTTGTCAGTTCCGGAGGCAACGGCGGCCGGATCCCCTCGCCAAACTGCCGGGAGTTTAGTTCTCCTGAAATTAACAGCATCGCGTCGCGAATCTGTTCCCCGGTCAGTCTTCGCCGAGGGTAGCGGGTGTACAGTTGATCGTTCTGTGAGTCGTTCGACTGGGTAAGTGATCTTTGGCGGTACGTTGTTGACGTCACAATCGACCGCCGCAGGGTCTTGATACTCCACCGGCTGAGAATTAGTTCGGCGGCGAGCCAATCTAGTAGCTTGGGGTGACTGGGTTCGTTTCCGATCAAGCCAAAATCGCTAGGCATTGAGGATAATCCGCGGCCAAAGTGTTGTTGCCAGATTCGATTGGCGATGACGCGGGCGGCGATGGGATTCGTTGGCGAAGTCAACCAATCGGCGAGGTCGCGTCTGGTCGAAGTCGTCGTGGACTTATCGCTTGGCGTGTTGGCAACCAACACACGAGGAAATGCGGCGGTGAGTTCGGCACCGGGACGGTCCCAAGAACCACGTATCATCAAAAACGATTTCGGCACGTCTTTGGTTTGTTCGGCGAGCGTGTTGACAGAGTTGTTTTTGGTTACGCTAACGGCGGAGTTAAAGAACGCGCGCAAGCGGTAGAAGTCGGCTTGGCTAACGGGGTCGTACTTATGGTCGTGGCATTGGGCGCATCCGACTTGCAGACCCAGGAAAACTGAACCTACCGTCGAAGTTAATTCGTTGAGAAGAATGTGGCGCCGCTCGTCCTGTGAGTTGATGTCCGGCATGTCCGGCCCCGCAAGACAAAAAGCCGTCGCGGTTTTGGCGTCGTCGTCGACAGCATTGACGAGATTTCCTGCAGCGAGATTTCCTGCAGCGAGATTTCCTGCAGCGAGATTTCCTGCAGCGAGATTTCCTGCAGCGAGATCGCCCGCAATTTGGGCCCGTACAAACTGATCGTAGGGCAAGTCGCGGTTGGTGGCGCGAATGACCCAGTCGCGGTAACGCCAGGCGTTTGGACGAATCTTGTCGTGCTCGTAACCATCCGTTTCGGCGAAGCGAGCAAGATCGAGCCAGAATTGAGCTTGGTGCTCGCCGTATGCGGGCGAGGACAAGAGGCGGTCGACCAACCTTTCGTAGGCGTCGACCCGCTCGTCTGCCAGGAAGTCGTCGATTTCGATTGGCGTCGGAGGCAACCCCGTTAGATCGAATGTGAGACGTCGAATCAGCTGACCACGACTTGCCAGTGGCGAGAATTTTAATCCCTTTATTTGCTGCCGATAAGCGATGAAGTGGTCGATTGGCGTTGCGCAGGCAGACGAATCTTTCAGGATTGGTGGCGAAGGCGCGAGGGCCAGTGGTAGGAAGGACCAGTGTTCGCGGTCCTCAGCAGTTATCACCGCCTCCAAAACGTCTTCGGCCATACATACCGTGGACAGCGGCAGCAGTACTGCGGAGAAGGCGACGAGCGAAAGGGTGCGATAGTTCATGGCGGTTTGTCTAAACGGGGATGGCCTCTGGTTTCGGCCGTTAGTAAGTTCGTTAACAGGTCTTTCGACCGGGTTATGCAAGGACGCCGTTGACTACGTGAGCTTCCTGTGGTCCTGTTAAACGCTGGTCGAGTCCGTTGTGGAAATATGTCAGTTCATCGTGGTTAAGGCCCAGCAGGTGGAGCAAAGTGGCGTGGAAGTTTCGCACCGAGACCTTGTCCGTCGCGGCGCGAAGTCCGATAGCATCGGTCGCCCCGTAGGCTGTTCCCTTCTTCACGCCCGCTCCGGCGAGCCAAACGGAGTAGCCCCAAGGGTTGTGATCGCGGCCAGTGCCCTGTTCACTCATCGGCATCCGACCGAACTCGCCACCCCAGATGACTAATGTATCGTCCAGCAACCCTCGCTGCTCGAGATCGCGGAGCAGTCCAGCTATTGGCTTGTCAGTGCGGCGACAGTATTTACCGTGATTCTCGCGGACATCTTTGTGCGCGTCCCAGCCATTGGTATCCCCGGAGTAAAGTTGGACGAACCGCACTTCCTTTTCGATCATGCGTCTGGCGAGGAGACAGCGTCGACCAAATTCCGCCGTTTCGGGATCGTCCAATCCGTAGAGTTTTTCGGTGGCAGCGGTCTCAGTGCTAATGTCTACCAATTCGGGAGCAGCTGTTTGCATTCGGAACGCCAACTCGTAAGCGTTGATTCTGGCGGTCAATTCGTCGTCCTGTCGAACCGACTGGTGGCGTTGATTAAGCTCGCGAATGAGCGCCAGAGTTCCTCGTTGTTGCGCCGCCGAAATATTCGCTTGCGGTTTCAAGTCGAGGATGGGCGTCTTGCCCGGTCGCATGGTCACGCCTTGATAGGTTGCGGGCAGGAATCCGCTTCCCCAGGCAGGCGGTCCGCCTTTGAGTCCGCCGCCGGGATCCGGCAGGACGACGAAGGCGGGCATGTTTTCGTTTTCACTTCCCAGACCGTAAGCCAGCCAGCTGCCGACGCTGGGCCGTCCCATCAGAATGCTGCCCGTATTCATCTGGTAAACCGACTGGGGATGGTTGACGCTATCGCCATGCATACTGCGAATAACGCACAGCTTGTCGGCTTGTTCGCCGATGTGAGGCAGGAAGTCGCTAATTTCCAATCCAGAATTACCCCGCGGACGGAACGGCTTAATTGGTCCCAGTAGCGGGTTCTTTGTCACGTCTCGCCGAGTCATCACGGAGCCAAAACTCGCTGGCAACGGTTTGCCCGCGTACTTTTCGAGGTCGGGTTTGGGATCGAACAAGTCGACGTGACTCGGCCCCCCGTGCATAAATAACCAGATGACCCGCTTGGCCTTGGGGGCGAAGTGCGGTTTCAACGCATTTGCGGAGACGGCCTCGCGCGACATCAATGACGCCAGGGCAATTCCCATCGCTCCGCCAGCGGCGTTGCCAAGCAGATCGCGACGAGTGAGTTGTGACAAGGTCATGGGAGTTTCAATTGGGCCAGGAATTGCCAGTGGCAGCAATTTGCTAACAGAGGAATTCGCTATCAGTCCACGTCAAAGATTTGTATCATTGCAGGTTGTATTATAGAGCAACGACGCCCGAATGGGAAAACTGCTTACGATAGTTCCGTTTTTTCGGATTGTCCCATTCAGCGCAAGAACCCGCAACTCACTCAACACCAGAGGTGACATGAGAAACACAATCGGATGGGCGATCGTTCCTGGATATGTAATATTTACTGTCCCGACGATACTGACGGTGCGGGCTTTACTAACGGCTTCAATACTCTGCTGTCCGATGCTTATGGCGGCGACTTTGGCCAGCCATCCCAACGCCGCCGAGAAGAAGACGAGTCTCACGGACGCGACAATAAAATACGAAGTCGCGGCGAAAGGATTCGCGGTCCTAGAACGAGCTGGAATCAAGGCCGTGATTGTGAACAACGACGCGGTCGACGCGCAGGACATACCCGGTCATCGAGGCGGATACAGCGGCGTCGCGTCATTGAAACACGAGAAACAGTCCCGCAACATCTTCGTGCCCGCCTACGCCGGCCTCAACTTCGAGCACATTCACGATGGCACCCTCGCGGGTCTAAAAGAAAAATTCGAGCCGCGCAAATTTCCGATGGAGTTGCGAGTCATCAACTCGCATTGCGTGGAACTCTATCAACCGCCGACCGGCAACTGGAAACTGGAAAGCTGCGGTCGGTACGAGTTGTTGAATGACGGCACGATTCAATATACGTTTGAATGTATTCCGCGAACCGGTGGGTATCGAAACGGATACATCGGACTCTTTTGGGCGAGCTATATTTCGACGCCCGAAGTAAAGTCGATTCACTTTCGAGGGCGATTGCGGGGCAGCAAAGAAACGTCGAAGTGGATTGAAGGTGTAACGCCAAAACATGGAGAGGAAGCGACGCATTCGCCTGTTGGCGTAGAACTCTTGAAAATGGATGAGGACTTTCCTCTCACATTGGTCAACCATCCGTCTAAGTATGAATATGCAGATCCGTACTACTATGGTGTAAGCCACCAGATGGCTTTAGTGCAGGTCTTCCGGCAGCGGGACGGAGTCTGGATGGCCCAATCACCGACCGGCGGTGGCGCTGAAAATCCAGCCTGGGATTTCCAATGGTTCATCAAAGACTACAAGGTGAATGAAGCTTACGGATTCGTCATGCGAGCCGCCTACGTTCCGTACTTGGGGCAGAAGCAGCTGACCGAACTGGCGCAACGTCACATCCGCGAGATGACTCAATAACCCAGAGCAATTAATAACCCAGAGCAATTAATAACCCAGAGCAATTAATAACCCAGAGCAATTATCGGCTGCGGCGAACAACGTAGAGGGAAGCTGTTGCAATTACGCCAGAAACAACTCCCAATGCGAACATCATCAGTCCGGTGGGAAATTCCGACGGCGTTATGTGTGCGAATAATTCCATGTTTCAAGTCCTTGTTTTCTTGTGACTTTCGGGAATTCTGTTGTTGTGACGAAACGGCGTTTGGTGCAATTGGCCGTTCGGTCCCACAAGCCGCTGGAAGCGACATGAAAAGGAACCGATGCCAAAGGCACCGTCGTCCTCGCATTATCTGACTATTGAATTCCCGTACGTCGTTGTTTTCTTGTGACTTTCGGGAATTCTGTTGTTGTGACGAAACGGCGTTTGGTGCAATTGGCCGTTCGGTCCCACAAGCCGCTGGAAGCGACATGAAAAGGAACCGATGCCAAAGGCACCGTCGTCCTCGCATTATCTGACTAATGAATTCCCCTAAGTGGTTGGTTACTTTACCCAATTCGCCGGCAGTTGGCCAGCGGGGAAAGCGGCGTCTGAAGCCAAAATCGACACACCGCGAGGCTTCGCTTCAATGGTAAATCTGGGAAATCAACAACCGTCGCAACCGTCGCAATCACCACGCCCGCAGCCGAGAGGTTTTCTGTGGCTGGGAGGCTTTCTGCGGCAGAGAGACGAATGAAAACGCCAATCTCTCGCCAAGCGGGAAGTTTTAGCTCTCGTCTGCGGCTTGCCAAAGATACCAACTCGCCACCGTCCGGTACGGCTGCCAATTCGCCGCGCGTTCGAGCATTTCGGCATCACTGGCAAATTCCCCGTCGGTGGCCGACGCGAATGTTCTCGTGAATCCTCGGCGTATGCCCAAATCGTTGACGGGAAATACGTCGGGGCGACCGAGACGGAACATCAACAGCATCTCCACCGTCCAGCGGCCGATTCCGCGCACTTGCGTTAGGCAATCAATGATCTCGCAGTTGCCCATTTTGCGGAGCTGAGTCATCGACGGAACGTCGCGCTGTTTACAACGCTGGGCGAGATCGCGCAGAGAAGCCATCTTGTTTCGAGAAATCCCAACCGCACGCAGCTCCTCATCGCTACTGCTGGCGATTAAGTCCGGCTGCAGCTTTCTCTTGCCTGGATACAGCCCCAGCACTCGAGAGAATATAGTCCCTGCCGCCTTTCCCGATAGCTGTTGAAAGACGATGGCCCGCGCCAGGCTGTGAAAGATATTGTCAGTGTTCTGCAGCTGCAGACGGCAGGGGCCGATGCGCTTGATCAGAGAAGCGAGTTGCTCGTCCTGGCGTTTAAGATGCCGCACGGCTGTAGGGAGCTTTGAAACCAGGAGTTTTGATACCAGCGTCATTGAATTTGGTGCTGTAGAATTGAGTGTGGTAAGCAGTGTGGTAAGTTGCCTGCCAGAGCAGCTCGGCAACTCACCGTGCCGGATACCGTGTCTGGCAAGCAATGTCCGCTGCTGGCGGTTTCCGCTTTCAGACGTAGATAGTCGCTCATTCCAATCTCGCCGGCAAGTGATCCCGCTGGCAAGAACGACCGACGTGAATCTGGATACAGACACTTACCTTTGGACTGCATTGTTGTCACTCGCTGGATGGTTTTTGGCAATCGAATCGCAATGCAATGTTAAAATGTTAAGCAGTACAACACTTCTGTGCAAGTTTATCTTCGGCATCGGCGGACCCTACATGGTAAGGAAAGTCGAGTTGGGACGAATTCGTGAGCTTGTGGGCGGATTTATGTAGACTGGTCCGCCAGGATGGCCATGGCACTCGATGGGTCGCCAGCCCACCGGAAAGGGACCGGCAGCTACGTTACCAAACGTCCGATGTTTAGAGCTTTGGCAAGCAATAAAGAGCTCCGCTCGCATGCCGCGAAGCGAAATTGTTAAACAGGCTCGACGAAACCTTTTCTGGTTTTCCCTTTCTCGTTGGCCTGCCAATATTGTTTTGTGGAAGGGTCGAGGCAAGTGAGCCAGCCGTCGCCGTAGGCGTTGGTGTCGATGCAGATTGCATGCCCCAAAGATCGGGGCACGCCAGTCGATTGGGGAGTATGCCCGCAGACCATGGTCTTGCCAGACACGTGTTGCAGAGGGTCGTTGAACTTTTGCCAGTACAACATGTACTCGGGCTGTTCGTCCAGAGGCATGTCGTGATAGACGTTGCCGTGAACGAAGAAATGAGTTTCGTTTTCGAAATACGGCAACAAGTCATCGTCTAGGAACGACCAATGACTGTCGGGCACGTCGACGAACTTTCCTTCGTCGTCAAAGGGGCTGTAGGACCGCAGCGTGGCGGAGCCGCCGCAGTGGAGCCAATTGTTCCGCGCGTCGAAATTCAAACGGGCCTGAGACATCATTAAGTCGTGGTTTCCCCGCAGCGGCCGCAGTTTTTCCGAATTGTTAAATGCGATCATCCAATCCAGAACGGCACAGGAATTCGAACCTCGGTCGACATAGTCGCCTAAAGTGATCAAAACGTCGCTGGGCGTCACCCCCACGAACTCAAACAGCGTGGTGAGCGCGCGAAAACAACCGTGGATGTCGCCTATTGCCAGATATCTCATCGTGGCTCCCGAACCAGTGACTTCGGCGTCGGACATTGGATACACGGAAAATGCCGTACCGGCCAGAATTCCCTCCGCTGGCCCAAATCCGCCTTCTTTCTCTTACTTTAGTCGGACGTCGGCGGACCGCAATCGCGTCTCCCTTCCGGCGTTTTTCCGGAAAACGCGAACTTTTTCCTGTGAATAGTTCGGCTGTGACCAGACGTGTCACGCCCGTAGCGAAGAATCATAGACGGGTGACCTAAAGAGTCACTTAGCTAGCAGTGGGGATTATTCGCAAATGGCGGTGAGTTATTGACTTGTGTGGTTTGATGAAAAACGGGAAACGAGGTAAATTAACGTCCCGAAGGAATGTTATGGAATCTCTCGTAAAAGAGTAGAAAATGGGAATCACAAGGAAGTTTCTAGATTGGAGCTCTCCGGCGCTGCCGGCGGCGGTCGACTATCTGATCGCCAGTTACGTCCAAGATGGGCGTTTGGATCTAGACCAGGTTTTAGTCGTTCTACCGGGCCGTCGCGCCGGCCGTCGTCTTTTGGAGATTCTGGTCAGTCGCTGCGAAGAAGCGAAGCTGATTCTGCTTCCCCCGCTGATCGAGACGGTGGGGCAGCTACCAGAGAAACTGTACGAATCAAAACGGCCGATGGCTTCGGAGCTGGTCCAACAACTGGCTTGGATTCACGCTTTACGCAAAGTTGGTAGCAAACGTTTGCGACGCCACATCCGGGAACTGCCGGAAGACAACGACATTGCACGCTGGCTCGCATTGGGAAAACTGCTCTGGCAGCAACACCGCGAATTGGCCGCCGACGGAATCGACTTCGCCGATGTGATGGAGCAAGGAAGTGATGCCAACGGGTTCAACGAAAAATTGCGGTGGCGGTTCTTGAAAGATGTTCAGAGACACTACTTGAACATTCTCGACCAACTGGAATTGTGGGATCGGCAAACGGCGCGGCTGTACGCCATTGAACACAACGAATGTAAAACGGATCGGGACATGGTCTTCGTGGCCACTTCCGACATGAATCGCGCGTTGCGTCAGATGATCGACCAGATCGAAGACCGCGTAACGATACTCGTTCATGCACCGCTCGCATTATCGAATCGATTCGACAAGTACGGCTGCATCGAACCGGATAACTGGCACGATATCGACCTGGACATTAGCGGCGAACGCGTAACGATCGTCGAGAATATCAATGACCAGGCGACCGAGGTCGCTCGGCAATTACTGGAAACGGCAGGCGATTATCGCGCGGACGAGATCGCGATCGGAATTCTCGACGAGTCGGCCTCGCCGCAGATCGAGCGACAGCTGGCGCAGTGCGGAGTTGCGACTCGCTCAGCCGTCGGGCGAAAGGTTTCGCAGACCAGGCCTTACCGCTTACTGCAATCGGTAGCTCGGTATTTGGAACGTCGTCGCTACAATGATTTCGCGGCGTTGGCAAGACACCCCGACGTGTTCGACTGGATCTGCCGGCAGGGCATTGAAACGGGCTGGATCGATCAATTGGATCACTTTTACAACAATCATCTCACGCCACAATTGGGCGAATGGTTTGGCGTCAAGTCGGAATGGGATCGACTCAAGCAGGTTTACGATGCCATCGAGGCGCTATTGAAGCCGCTGGTCCGACAACCGCTCAAATTGGGGAAATGGCCGGAGCGAATTCTGCAATTCCTGTTGGCCGCCTATGACGGCATCGAATTCGACAAAGAGACAGAGGAAGGGCATTTTGCACTTGAGAGTTGCAAAGAGATCCAAGCGGCGCTGTTGGAGCACGAAGAAGCTCCCGATCGGTTGACCCCTCGAACATCGTGCGGTCAGGCCATTCGCCTTTGTCTGGAGCAACTGCAAGGAGTTCAGATTCGGCCCATGCCAAACGAAGATGCGATTGAGCTGATTGGTTGGTTGGAGTTGCCGCTGGATACCGCCGAGCGATTGATTGTCACATCGTTCAACGAGGGCTTCGTGCCGAAGTCCGTCAATTCAGACTTGTTCCTCCCCGATGGCCTCCGCAAGCAATTGAATTTATTGGACAATCGACGACGTTTCGCACGCGACGCCTACGCGATGAGTTCGATCTTGGCCAATCGACCCGACACGGAGTTGATCATTCCCAGACGCGACGCCCAAAGCGACCCGCTTAACCCAAGTCGATTGTTGTTCGCTACCGCGAAAGAGAACGTGGCCGATCGGGCACTGAAGTTCTTTGACAATTCGCCGCCTGCAGTCGAGCTTCCCGGCACGACTCACGGTTCGTTCCCCGAGCACTCTTCGTTCTTCGTCCCCCTGCCGCAACCATTGGACGAACCGGTCGGCGCGATGGGAGTGACCGCATTCCGATCGTACTTGGCGTGCCCGTACCGATTCTATCTACGTCACGTCTTGCACCTCGAACCTATGAACGACGACGCCGAGGAGCTGTCGGCAGCGTCGTTTGGCAGCTTGGCTCACGAAGTGTTGAGAGAATTCGGCGAATCCGAATATGCCGCGGAAACGCATCCAATTGAAATTCAAAATTACTTGAATAGCGTTTTGGAACAAAAAGTTGCTGGCTGGTACGGCACCGAACGGTTACCCGCCGTCAACGTGCAATTGATGCAGTTGAGAACCCGTTTGTCCGCTTTCGCTCAATGGCAAGCCGAATGGGCCAAGCAGGGATGGCGAATCCAATACATCGAATCGGAACACAAGAGTCTGCAAACTACGCTGGAAGTCGCAGCGGGAACAATGCAAATCTACGGACGTATCGACCGCATCGACTACCATCCGGAATTCGATCAGTGGATGATCTTCGACTACAAAACTTCCGACTCACCAAGCGATCCCAACAAAGCGCATCGCACCAGTAAGGGCGAGTGGGTGGATCTGCAGTTGCCACTTTACCGGCAACTGGCCCAACAGTTGGACGTGCCGCTGACTGCGAAAACCGGCTACATCGTGCTGCCCAAAGACACTCGCAAAGTAGGCGAACTGTTAGCCCCTTGGTCCGCGGAGGAACTGCGGACGGCCGACGAACTCGCCCATGAAATCGTCGCCGACGTCTTGCAACAGAAGTTCTGGCCGCCGACCGAGCCGGCACCGAATATCCTTACCGACTTCAAAGCGATCTGCCAGGACGGAGTCTTTCAGCGACAGTATGGAGAAGTACCAATGCAGGAGGCCAAGGTATGACTCGATTTGAAAATGTGTTAATCCGAGCGTCGGCTGGAACGGGTAAGACATTTCAGTTGTCCAATCGTTATATCGGTTTGATGGAAGCCG
>JBLHLE010000126.1:0-10776 GCA_047620805.1 Pirellulaceae bacterium | reverse complement strand
GACCCTCCAAGATCAAGGGAGCGATGAAGAAGTCGACAGCGATTTCTCCCCTTCCACGCGGGAGTTTACCGTTAACCTTGGTAACGCCGATATACTGAACAGCGACGCGGGATTTGTCGACACAAGTTTTCTCTTCTGGCAAAACCCTCGCAACCGATTCGACGTTAACGACGATAATACCGTCGAACCTTTGGACGTCTTGCAATTGGTAAACTATATCAACATCCACAACTCGGGAGCGCTTCCAATCCCACCAGGCCCCGACGGTCCGCCACCCTACGTCGATGTTTCTGGTGACAATCGAGTTGCTCCGATTGACGCTTTGCAGCTCATCAACTTTATCAATAATAGCCTGGCCCAGGGACAGGGACAGGGACAGGGCGAAGGCATTGTCGATTTGGTCGCTACAGACGTTGCAACGGCACAAGACGGCAGTCGTGATGGCCAAGCACTTCTGGCCAATGACGACGCAATCGTGCAATGGGCGAATGGGCCAACGACTCGCGAAAGCATAAGCTTGGAAGCTCGCTCCGATTCCGGAAGCGAATCGCTCGACGACATCCTAGGTGTCATCGCTGCAGACATTGCGATGGGTTAACGGGAAGTCCTCTCACCATTTGCAACTCAAGAAATAAACAAGGCCACCCACAATAATTGTGAGTGGCCTTGCCAGCGAGAAAGGGATACGGTTAGCGGCTGCGTGTACTTGCCGGCCGGCTTTGTGTTTTCTTGCTCGGAGACGATCCGCCTCGATCACTCGCTTCGATTCGTGTCGTATTGCCAGATCGAGAAGACGGTCCCGCCGCGTTCAACCGCGTTGAGCGAGACTGTCCGGCGCCGGCACTTCCCTTCTTAAGGCTATTTTGTCTCTTCGATTGAGCGTGCTTTTTCGATTGACCTTGCTGCCCCGATTGACCGTTATTCGATTGACCGTTATTCGATTGCTGAGCACGGTCTTGCACATTCGCCCTCTTGTTCTGGAAATGTTCCTGGGCGTTCTCTTTCTTGGCCTGCCAATGCTCCTGAGCATTCCCCTTCTTCTCCTGGGCATTCTCCTTCTTGGTCTGCCAACGCTCCTGAGCGTTTTCTAACTTCTCTTGTTTTTCGCCTCGCATTTCATTGATCTTGCTCAAGAGGCTCTCAATAATGCTGGACTTGGCGCTGTTTCCGCTATTCTTGAGTGCCTCTTGGCTTTGCTGCAGTCGCTTGACGGTTTCGTCGTTCAGCTTGTTGTCGCGGATGACATCGAGTTTGATTCCGTTTTCCGAAGCGAACTTTTGCAGATCGTCGTGGTGTCGCTGCATCTTTCCTTCATAGGCCTTTATGCGAGCAACATCGCGCGACAACGAAGACAGATTTACGCCGTCGCCGTGGCGGCTCCCCGAGGAAACACGCGTGGCCCGACTGGATGACGGAACTGCGTTTAATTTGACCGAGCGAGACCCCGTGCGTCCTGCCCCGGGCGCACGCGAGCCATCGACTTGGCCGAAAAGGTCGGAGGCAACTAATCCAGTAGAGAAGATTGCCAAACAGAGAATTGCGGTTCGTTTCATGTACGGATCCCTTTCGATGGTGGGGACGCAGACAGATGCTCGCTGATGCATCAGCCTGTAGGTAGAATTCGATCGCCGCAAGATTCGAGGGCGGTCGGAATTAATGACTGAGAAGAATAGAGTTCAGGACGAGTTCAGAGGCTTCCGCATGGATGAGCTTGCCGAATGGCTTGCAGTTGCCGTCATGGAAAACTTACGTCATGGAAAACTTACGTCATGAATCGCCGAGGTCAAGAAAATCGCCGCGAATTCGTGAAATGAATCGCTAACAAGAAGGTATCGGGAAAGAAACGCCGAATCTCCTCTCCGTCCAAACCGAAGGAAGGAGGCCTTACTCAGAGGCCTTACTCAGAGGCTTGCTACTCAGAGGCTTGCTACTCAGAGGCTTGCTACTCAGAGGCTTGCTACTCAGAGGCTTGCTACTCAGAGGCTTGCTACTCAGAGGGATGCTACTCAGAGGGATGCTACTCAGAGGGATGCTACTCAGAAGGGGACGTTTGTTATTTCTAGCGAGGAGAGTTCGACAACGGCCACTGAGTGGGGACGGGCTCGAAATACTGCGCCGGGGTTGAGCACGCGTGTGTTACCCACTTGCTCGATTTCGGCGATGTGCGTATGGCCGTAGCAAACCAAATCCCATTCATCGCTGCGAACAGTCTCTCGAAAGAGCTGATGGTCGTGGCCATGCAAAAAGGCGATAGAGCGATCCGCCAGCTCCAGCGAACCGAAGAGGCCATGGCAGTGGTGCCCAATCGCTTCGATCGCATCGCGTAGTTCATCTTGATTGCCATCAACATTGCCAAAAACGTAGTGAGTCGGCCATTTTTCAAATAGGGGCGGAATGTAAACACTGCCTATATCCCCACAATGAATAACCACCTCCACATCGAACGCTTCCAACATCCGCACTGCATTCTGCGTATTGACCTGATGACCATGCGTGTCGCTCACCACACCCAAAATCATTTTCACCTCGATTAGAAATCCGTACCTAAATTTGTCGCTCCGCGTCACATCTCGCTCTTCCATTCTATTAAAATGTACGGCTAATGCTTGCTCAATAACCGGCACATATCTCGAAAGTCGTCAAAATGGAATTGCAGGGAATAGTGCTAATCATCGGAGCTGCGCTATTATTGTGTTTGGCGTACTTCTTGATTTCGATGATGCGGAGCAATTTCGCGCCCGTACAATACGTCTTTTACTGTCTGGCCTACCTGTTAACACGCTTGTTGTGGCGAGCGACCATTCCTCAAGAACTCGCCGTACCGGACGGTCAGGGTGCGATCATCATCACTAATCACTGCAGTAGCGTCGATCCATTTTTCATGCAAATGGCTGCGGACCGCCCGATTCACTGGATGGTCGCTCGAGAATACTGCGAGCACTTTGCGTTCGGACCATTCTTAAGAGTCTGTGAAGTCATTCCGGTCAATCGCGGCGGAGTTGATACCGCTGCGACTAAACAGGCTATCCGCATGGCCAGCGCCGGAAAGATGATTGGCATGTTCCCCGAAGGCCGGATTAACATGACGGATCAATTCATGTTGGCGGCTAGACCGGGCGCCGTCTTAGTGGCGATCAAGGCGAAAGTCCCAGTTGTTCCTTGCTACATCGAAGGCTCGCCGTACGGCGGGACACCTTGGAGCCCCTTCTTTATGTTCGCGAGAACAAAAGTTCGCTTCGGCAAGCCGATCGACGTCACAAAGCTGAACGATGAATCAGACAATTCCGCTGTCCGAGAAATCATGATCAAGTGCCTCAAGGCGATCGCCGAACTTGCGGGCGAAGACGAATTCGAACCGGTCTTGGCCGGCAAGAAATGGAAGCCGACTCAAGATGAGCTCGATGCCGACGTGGCGGCGCTGCGAAAACGCCAAGACGACGAAACCAATCCCCAATGACAAATCGATAGACTAAGTACGCACCAATAAAAAAAGCTCAGCCTCCAAACTAAATGTTTGGCGAATTGAGCTTTTAGAATTTGGTTATTGTTTTTTGTTCGGACTAACGCGTCGCAGACGATTAGCCGGCTATCCGTCGCGGCATGCGGTCGCCAGGCATTCCCAACTCTTGGGAAGTTGGCTTATAGCGATACTGCATCAGGTAAGCATCTTCGGTCGTGTCGTCGTAGAAATCACGCAGCACGGTAATCGCTTTGAAGCCAGCTTTCTTGAAGAACAGCTGAGCTTCCAAGTTTGTTTCGCGGACTTCGAGTAGCACGCGATTTCGACGTTGATGCGACAGTTTGCCGATCAGCTTACCGACCATTTGCACACCAACATTTTTGCGACGAAACTGTTCGTTCACAGCAAAGTTAAGGATATGCAAGCGGTTCTTGTGCAATTCATAGATCATGAATCCCACAACGCGCTCTTCGTGCTCGGCAACCATACCGATGCAATTGCGCTGACGCAAGCAGCGGATAAAGTCATCCTCGGACCAAGGAAATTCAAAGCTCTGATCCTCGATCCCAAGCACTTCGGGCATATCGCGTCGAATCATCCAACGAATATGCACGCAAACTTCATGTTTGCTATCGGAACTCATGCCGGACCATCCTCCATGTCTGCCAGCAAGTGAAACTCGCTAATCCATTGGTGATGTTACGGTAGGGAAAAACTCCGTTTGGATCCCCGCCGCTACATGGCGTGATAAGATTCCTCACACCGACCACCGAGTGGTAGGCGAATAGATTATCACAACCCAACTATCGTGCCAATACGAACAATGCGACCCCATGTGCTAGCGATTTGCTGTCGCTCATTTGAAACAAATTAGTCTTGGTAAACGCGAGTCACCTCTTCGTAAACCGTCGGTGCTTGGCTGTCATCGCAAACGACTTGCACCTTGATTGTTTGGTCTCCGGCACTGACTCCCTGCGCTTGTACGCGGAATACGGTACTCGAGTTGGTATCCAATCGTGTCAACCCTTGGAAGCTCACGTTTTGACCGTCGATCTGTTCGCGAGTTGGTCCGTCGGCACCAATCGGACGAAGTCCAACAGGCAGCGTAACGGCCAAGCGAACATTGACGGCCTCCTTGGAGCCAGTGTTGGTCACCCGGATTTCATAAACAGTGTCTTTACCAAGTTCAATCGGGTCCGCCGAATCGGCAATCGTCAATTTCAATTCAGCCAATGCGCTCACTTCGACCTCGTGCTCGTAAGCGGCAGAGAGATTCTGCTGAGCTCGCGATTCGGCTCGAACTTTGTGGCTGCCCGTCTCTACGGGAACAACCGTCAAAGAGACCAAACCTTTTTGGTCCGGAGGAAGCTGCGTTAGGCTCCAGTAGACAGCGTGTTTACGGGGATCGTAATGTCCCTGCTTATCCGCTTCCTTGAATTCGAATCCCTTTGGCAAGTACGAAATCAATTCGACGTCCTTTGCAGGAGCCGTTCCTGGATTGTAAACCGAGAAAGTATAAGTAGCTTCGCGATTGAGGTATCTTCGACTCGGACCGTCTAGTGTCAACTGTAGCTCAGGTGCGACGACTTCGAGTTTCAGTGCGTCGCGAGCGATAATCTTACCTTTGCCCCGAACGCGGATTTCATTGGCAATCATGCCGGCTTTCTCAGCCTTTAAAGTAAGCTGCAGTTCGCGTGTCGAACCTGGAGGAAGAGTCCCCAGTGAATGTTGCAGCTCACTTCCCGCTTGATGAGAAAGTCCCGCAGGGACGTCCTCTTCCAAAACGACGTCGTAAGCGGCACCAGTGCCAGGATTGGAAACCGTAATCGTGAACGTGACGTATTCTCCAGCCAAGACCGACTGAGGTCCCGTCTGAGTCACTTTTAACATTGGCTTAGTACAGGTGGTACGCGACGTCGCCTGCGCTTGGAATTGTACTCGAGCGACGCTGCCAACTTCACCTTCGCGAACCGGGATCACAACCATCGACAAAACCCGTTCATCTCCAGGCTTGAGTGTACCGAGTTGCCAAGTCACCGAACCACCAATTTGTTGGGCAGCTGGTGAAGCTTCGGAAAACTGCGTTCCGTCTGGCACTTCATCTACGACCGTGACCTCATTGGCATCGATGGCACCGACATTGCGGACCACAATCTCAAATGTGGCCGGGACATTCACCTGAATCTCTTCTGGTGCCCGTTTTTCCAACACGACTTGTGGCGACTGTGGCCCCTCGAGGTTCCGCGCCCCCGGAGTTCCCTGTCCAGCTGCACCACCTAGCGGTGTAGCCGCAGCGGCGTTGAAGTTTCGGGGGTCATCGATGTTCGAGCCACCGTTGCTTGCAAAGTTCGGACTTGCCACAGGACGTCCGGTGTTGGGTTGACCAAAACCTTGGATTGGGGCCGTCGGTGTATCGTAATTTTGGTTGTTGTTGATCCCTTTGTTGTTAATCCCGTTGTTGCCAAGCGGGGCGATGTTGGGATTGTAAATAGCTGTGTCGTTGGCGGCATTTGCATTATCACCGACTTCCGTGGTCAATGGAGCCAGTTTGAACTGTCGACCGTCCGTAGGTTGAGCGACAGGTGCTTGATAGGGGCCGGTATCGAGCGGAGCGGATGTGATAGGCGCCGGAGCCTGTTGAAAGCCCAAATCCTGCCGTGCGCCCACAGGCTCATTACCGAGTGGAACACCGTTGTAGCTGGTGTCACCGAGAGGAGCTGCGTTGTAGTTAGTGTTACCGAGAGGAGCCGGGGCTCCTAAACCATTTTCCAGACCGCGAGGCACGGCGGGCGGGTTGTAAATCGAAGTTGCATCGTTGACCAATGGTGGGGCGTTGCGAAGAGCGTTTTCGGTGATACCCGAGTTGGCCGTTTTCCCCAGGGCAGGCGAAATACCTTCATTCGCCCGTAGATTCCCACTGTTTATGTTGTTGGTGCCAACCGACTGAACCGAGCCGCTAGGATCAAAATTGGACAACGGAGTGTACTCGTTGTCTTCATTATTACCTCGGACGATCGGCGATTGATGCTCTTCCAGACTTACCGGTGACGACAAAAGACCGTTGGCGATCGCGACGTCCGTCTCCGGAACCACAATCAATTTCGGGCTATTGGAGGTTCCTGGAGATCCCTCGGTAGACTTTACCTCAGGAATCTCACTGCCTCCAGCTACATATTGATAGCCTTGGTAGCCACCATATGACCCCGTCAACAAGAGACCCGCAATCACCGACCAACGTATGTACTGGCGTTTCATAACACTCACCGACTCATCCACATGTTTGCATTCTGTCTCTGACTCAGCCGCCATCTACTAACAATAAAATGGGGCCCGCAGATTCGGGAAATGACTGAGCGGGGGTAAGTACCAAAATCAGAGCGATCAGGTAAAGGGCAGTTTTGTTCTCTGCCAAAGAAACGTGCTAGCAAAGACCTTGCCGGCATTGCATTAAAGCTTTAACGTCAACTTTAACTTCCCAGAATTCTCACGGAGATGCGCAGAGAAGGAAAGTGAGAAGACTCTGAAGCCGGTCTAGTCGCCGTTTACTCGCCGCGGGATAGCGAATGAGTAGATGATGATGATCGTTCCGCCAGACAGCAGGCTCCATGGTGCCCATTCATACGGCTTAACGACGCGATTCGGCGTTGAAGTGACCGCGCCTGGCGCAGGTTCGGCGGCACTCAAAACCGCTTTATCGATCATTAGGCACTCGACGCCTAAAATGATCATGCAAATTCCGATTGCAAGAAATAATGATCGCCACATATTTACACCTCCATCCGAAGATTCCTCAAATTGTTTTATCGGAAGAAGACGGGTACGACCTGAATCTTGCTGAAATTAGTAGGTCCTGTCGGTCGTAACACTGAATCGAATCGTATTCAAAGTAGCGATCAACACAGTTGAATTGCCGCGCATTTAACCGTTGCTCCCTCTGAATTTTAACCGAGGGCAAAATCAGTCGTCGAGTTGCTCGACGCTTGGATCGTACGTAAACAGCCAGGTCGGATCGGGCTCGGAGTTGATGGTCGACGTTCGAATTAAAACAACTCGCCCTCGCAACCGCTGGCCCGTCACGTTCACATCCACCCGATTCGTCTCATACGACAGCCAGTCAAACATTCCATGATCCCATTGCGAAACGTCGCCACGATCGCCGGAAACAGGTCCCTCGAATTGGAGGTACTCCAAGCGGTGGTCGGACAGTCTTTCGGTTGCGATTTCGACGGAGGCAGCAGGGGGCTCTGAAAGCGCCCAAGTCAGCAACTGACCTTTATGCTCCAGCATGAAGTCCCAATGCATAAAGTTACAGTGCGATGGACGACTGTAATGAGGAGGCGTAGCATGCTGTAGGACGACGAAACGTGGCATGAGACTGAAAACATGGACTAACAGGGAAGGTCGTTTGTCAACGCTGCCTGGCGACAGTTCGCTGCATAAGAGCGACGCCAGCTGGGATGAGCCAAGTGCAATAAAAAACGGTGGTCGCAGTGACCACCGTCCTGAAGTGATTTCAAAACTACTGCGACACTATTCGGAGTCGCTAAAGTAGTCTTTGGTTTGGTTGAGTTGATTCTTCGGTAACCGTTGATCGGCGATTGGATCAGCGTCTTTGGAGAGGCTAGCTGCGACGGCTTCTTTGAGAGATTCGCGGGAAACCCCGGCCTTGTTTGGACCACCTGCAACTCCAGTAATCACAGCCGACTTTGGATCGCCATTGACTTCGGAATTGTACATGTTCGTCTTGTTCTCTTCTTCGGGTCGTTCACCCTGGCCACGTCCTTGTCCCATGCCTTGGCCAGGAGCGCCATTCTTCTGACCATTTCCGTTACCATTTCCGGCCATTTGACCCGGCTTGCCGCCTTCGCCATCTCCACCTTGGCAGTTTGCACAGGCTTTCTTGGCGATCTGAACGTCATCCAGCATTTCGTCGAGCTGCTCGAGTTGATCCAACTCATCCTGCATTTTTTGCAGCTGTTGAGCCATCTTCTGCATTTGATCGGCGGCTTCGCCGTTGGCATTCTTGCCCATGCATTCTTTGCACTGTCCCATCTGTTGGGCCATTTGCTCCATCTGCTGCATTTGCTCGTCCATCATTTTCATTTGGTCGAGTTTTTGCTGTAATTGTTCGGCCCCTTTTTGGTCGCCCTGAGCCATCTTTTGTTGGATTTGTTGTTGCAGCTCTTCTTTGGCCTGCTTGTGAGCGTCGACCATTTTTTCCATGTTCTGTTGTAGCTGTTCGAGCTGCTTTTCTAGCTGCTTCTTCTCGTTCTCGTTCAGCCCTTCGTTACGCATTTTCTCTTCGAGCTTTTTGATCTCATTTACCGCTTTTTGGAGATTGCCGTCTTTAACTGCATTGGCAATCTTATCGGCAGGACCCTGATCGATGTTCTTCAGATTTTCCATCTGCTTTTTCATTTGCTCGGCACCGCCGAATTTCTCCCGGCGTTTCTCGATGTCCTTGGCGAGATCGCTGAGCTTGACCAGCGTATTCTTAGGATCCAACTTTTTTTTGCCAGTAATGTCGTTGAAGACTTTTTCAGCCTTGGCTTTCAGTTCCAGGTCGGCTTCCTTAAGGTCTTTGTCGTTGGGATCCGTTGACTTCTTCTTCTGGATATTGGCGATAATCCGTTTGCCAATCTCTTCCATGTCCTTCTTCTGCTGTGCGCTCAGTTGGTTCGAGTTGGCAGCATTGGCTTTTGAGGGATCGGCGTTACCGAGCAGCAACGTGATGACGATGATCGCTAGCGGCACGCCGACCAGCGCAAACTTGCGGTCGAGTCCAACGCGAAATTCGTCGCGCACATCAATTCGCTTGACTCGGTGAGTCGCATCGTCGATGAGTGCTCGTGCTGCCTCCGAGTCGAGTTCATCGGGAGCGAGCGATAGAGTACTCGATACTCGCTCTTTCAGACCGTAGCGAAGGTCCAATTCGATGGCGGCGTCGAGCGGCTTGCGGCGGACGATGTACGTCCAAACACCAGCGGTTGCAAAAGCTCCGACAAGTGGTGTCACAATCCAACCTATCAGCCAAGTTTGTGGATCGACACCCACGTACCAAAGCTTTGGGATGATCAAGCCGACGGCCATAATCATCAGCCCTGCAAATAGGCACCAAGCGAAGATGTTGAGAAACTGTTGAATAACCAACCGGCGGTGTGCTTTACCAACTTGGTTCCGAATTTCGTCCATCACGTTGCTCCACAGTAGTTTGAACCCGAGGCCCGAATCGTTCGTCGATTGTACTCAGTTCGTCGATTGTACTTATGTTCGTCGATTGTACTTATGTTCGGCGAAGCTAGTTCTTTATTATAAGGCTTTTGCCAAATTGAAACTCCCCAATTGAGGGGGGATTCGTAATAATCGTCATGTCTTTGAGTTCGTAGATTTCGCTGTGTGATCTACAATGGAATGACGATCCAACGCGCAGTCCGTTCCCAAAAAACTGCTCATTATCACCAAACAGTAGCTGAGTACATGGTTTAAAGCACGAGGGATTAATACGAGTAGAGCACTGCCTTTTCGGTGTTTGCCGGCCGCGATCAGTGTTTTAAATCCAACTGCCGTGTTAATTTACGAAGATGAATACAGTTTAGATCACAGCAATGTCGCAAGAAACTTTCTAACTTCTACGAAAAACCGCAATGAGCCGCACTTCATCAACACCCGCGAGCCAGCCGGCAGCCGATACCACCTCGCCAGCTGATAGCAAGTCAGCTCCGAGCGACTTGCCGTCGCCAGCTGACAGGCCCGACGCGCTGATCCTGATCTACGACGGACATTGCCGTTTTTGCAGCAGTCAAGTGAAACGCATTTATCGCTGGGATGTCCGCAGCAAGGTAGCGTTTTTATCGCTACACGATCCAGAGGTCCAACGGCGGTATCCGGATCTCACACACGATCAGCTGATGGAAGAAATGGTTTTGATCGACCAACAAGGAAATCGTCATGGCGGAGCCGCGGCCTTTCGTTATTTGACTCGAATCATCCCGGGATTTTATCCGTTCGCTCCGATAATGCACATTCCGTTTTCTTTGCCCATCTGGAGCTGGTTCTACCGGCAGGTGGCGAAACATCGCTACCGCTTTGGCAAGGTCGAAGGTTGCGAAGGCAGCTGCGACATCCACTTCAAGTAAGCGAATTGGGCCCCGATCGCAAGCTGGTCCACTAGCTTCTTCTTGGGACGTACTAGCCCGGATTATTCATGAGTAGAACTTAGCTCATTGCAAGTCGTTTGTGGACATAAGTTTGTCGCCAACTTTCCCAAAACACGGCGCAATAGTAACCCGACGCGTAAGCGAGGAAACTCGCCGGAT